>CABQJX010000059.1 GCA_902464595.1 uncultured Lachnoclostridium sp.
TAGTAAACGAGACTAAGGCTGCAAGAAACAAGGCGATCAGATCCAAGGTTAAAACCGCAATCAAGAAGGTAAACGCTGCTGTTGCTGCTGGGGACAAGGCTGCTGCCCAGGCTGCACTGTTAGCTGCTACCACTGAGATTGACAAGGCTACTACTAAGGGAGTATATCACAAGAACAATGCTTCTCGTAAGGTATCCCGTTTAGCTAAGGCCGTTAATTCTATCGCCTAATTATAGAGATTGTTTCCTTCCGGATTAACCCACCGGAAGGATTTTTTTATTTTTTCTTCTCTCTTACATCATTACTATTACTACATCATTGTCTCATCATAACAAGCCCGTATGCCTCCGATGAACTTCGGCCTGGTTCTGGCGCAGACTACATGGGCTCCTCCAATCATCTTCACAGACACCCGAACTGGAACTGCCACCTCCCGCAAATGCATGCCGATCAAAGTATCCCCTATATCAATTCCGCAATGGGCTTTGATGTGTTCCACTGCTACAGGATTTTTCATATGGGCATAAGCTGCCGTGGCAAAGGATCCTCCTGCTTTGAGCTGGGGAACCACATTGACCGCCTCCAGCCCATATTTTCCGGCCGCCTCTTTTTCTAAGATCAGCGCTCGGTTCAGATGCTCGCAGCACTGGGCTGCCAGATAAATCCCCCTTTTCTTCAATCCCTCATAAAGCGCTTCAAACACGGCTTCTCCAATCTCTGCGCTGGAATGGGAGCCGATCTGAAAGCTTCCAATCTCGCTGGAAGAACAGCCTGCCACTAAAATATCTCCTAGATGGACATCCGCTTTTTCCAACAGTTCTTCCAAAACCCTCTCTGTCTGCCTCCGGATCTGTTCCATTTCATTCCGTCCTGTTTTATCCGTCCCTGTTTCATTTGTTCTTGTCTCATTTGTTTCTATCTCATTTGGCTCCGTTTCATTTCTTTTTTCACCTGCGTTTTTTTCTGCCATATCCCTTTCTCCCTTTCCTGATCATTCATAATTTCTGGCGATCAAAAGCTCCACTGCCAGCCGGTCCTGAAGCTTTCCCGTTTTAACACGTTCCTCCGCATCGACACAGAGGTTCACATAGGACATGATCTGTTCCCTTGTAAAGGTACGGGCCTGCTGCATGATCTTCCCCACCACAAACGGCTGCAGTTTAAGCCTGGAAGCAATGGAGCTTTTATCCATTCCCTTTCCCATCAGCTCTCTTACCTGCAAAATCTGGTTGAACTGCCTGGCAATGAGAAACAGGATCCTCATAGGCGGTTCCTTTAGCGCCAGAAGATCCTCATAAAGCTCCACTGCCTTTTTTGTCTGCCTGGCCGTTATAGCAGCTGTCATATCAAATATTTTATTGGTCAGCTGAGGCGTACAGACAGCCTCCACATCCTCAATCTGGATTACCTCACGCCCCAGGGTGTAGCTGATCAGCTTTTCCAGCTCCGACTCAATATTTTCCATATCGTCACCCGTCCTCGACAGGAGGAACTCCATCGTGTGACCCGTAATCTTCTTCCCATTTTTTGCCAAAATTCCTGCTGCCCACCTTCCCAACTGGGCTGCCTCCTGATGATCCAATTCGGCGGCATAGCCGTATTTCTTCACAGCTTTATATATCCTGCTGCGCTTATCCACCTCCCTTTCCACAAAAACAAGACAGGCGGTCTCTGGGATCCTTCCCAGATATTCCGTCATCTCCTCTGCGGCAGCGCCTCCTTTGAAAAATCCACTGTCTTCCATAAGGATCAAACGTTTTTCCGCAAAAAAAGGCATGGTATCGGCCAGGCTGATGATCTCATTTACATCCATTCCCTTCCCTTCAAAATAATTGTAATTCATCTCATCCTGACCAGTAATTGCTTCCCGCAGCCGGTTTTTATAGCTTTTTTTCAAAAAAGCCTCCTCGCCGAATAACAGATACACTGGTTTAAAAGCGCGTTCTTTTATATCCTGATTTAATGTCTGCATAAAGCTATACTCCCTGCTTTTTTAAAATGTAAGTGTAATACAGGAAAAACAGGATCCCTTTGGCTATGCTAGAGATCGTAAAAGCCCACCAAATACCATTTAATCCCAGGCTGGTCGCGCCTAAAAGCTGCGCCAAGGGAATCCGGGCAGCGGTAAGGATAATGGTTATAACAGATGCTTCCATCGTCCTTCCCATACCGGACAGCGCCCCAACGGTCATCATCTCCACGCAGAGAAACATCTCTGAAGCTCCAATGATCTGCAGATACCCTGCCCCTGTGGGTATGACATCCGGTTCCTGGATAAACAAGCTGAAAATAGGCGCTGCACCGAACACCAAAATGCAGGTGGTAAAGATCCCCCACAGAACCATGATCAAGGAAGCGGTCATATACCCCTTTTTCACACGTTTCATATTGCCTGCGCCATAATTCTGTCCCACAAAGGCATTGACCGCTGTACCAAAGCCCTCTGCAGTCATCCACGAAATGGATTCAATCTGTCCTCCCACCCGGAGGACTGCCACTGCTGTATCCCCCCAGGCTGTGACAAAACGGGTCAATACCATAGAAATCCCACAGTACAGCATTCCCTGAACCGCTGACGGGAGACCAATGCGGACCATGGTTTTTATGCGGGATAAGGGGGTAGAGGTCCACACCTTTCTCTGAGCTGCCAAAACCGGATCTTTTCCCATAGAAACCACCAGCACTAAGGCCACGATCATCTGAGCTGCCACTGTGGCCACTGCCGCCCCGGCAACACCCATGGCCGGAATAGGCCCCAGTCCAAAAATGAGCAGGGGATCCAGAATAATATTGGCTCCCATTCCAATACAGTTGGCAATAAAAGGGGTTCTGCTGTTGCCTGCTGCCGTGTATAGCCCCGTCAAGGTCTGTCCCACGAATGCAAAAAGGATCAAACCGCAGGCAATGCGCAGATAAACAACAGCATTTCTGGCAATCTCAGGTGAATTTAGATGGAAAAAGCCGATCAGCGGATCGGCCGCTATATTCGTCACCAATCCAAACACAGCGGCCAGCACAAGGGCCATTTGAAGAGCCCCTTTTCCATACTGAGCCGCTTCCTCCTTATCTCCTCTCCCATAAGCATGGGATGCCTTAACCTGACCGCCCATTTTAGCAACCGTCACAAAGCCAGAGGAAAGCCATGTATACATGGCTGCCGCTCCCACAGCAGCCACTGCGTCGCTTCCCACCCTTCCAATCCATACCATGTCCGTCAGATTATAGGCGGTCTGCACCATAGCAGTGGCCATGATGGGAAGGGCCAGCTCGGTCAGGGATGTCAATATCCGTCCATTCAGTAAATCTATGTTTTTTTTCATATCCTCCAACCTGCCTTAATATCTCAATATCCACCCATTACTATACTATCTTTCCTATTTTTGCGCAAGCTGGGAAATTTTCAGCTAACTGGCAGCATCGCATGCAAAATGAGATATTGTTTCTTTCCAAAACAGGTGGAAAGGGTCAGCAATTTCTCCCTCCCTGTGAGCTGTACCCCCGTTTCATATAAAGATGAGTCCTTGATTTCCTTTAAATATTCCTCCCATTCCTCCCTGGTCAGGCCGTTTTTGTAGGGTTTTCCGTCATTCCTGCTGTTAAGATAACAGGACACAACAGGGCAGCTGATCCATTTTCCCTGCCAAAAAATACGGACATCTGGGTGATCGAGAAAAAAGCTCTCCTTCTGATATTTTTTCAGACCTGCAAACATAGATCCATCTTTCATGTTGTGGCCGTAAAGGATCGTATTGTCCGCTGCCAATGGGACATGGCCTGCATCTGCGAAGATACAGCCCCCCTTCTGTTCCTTTCCATAAAAATCGTGGTTGAGATAATATGCGTTATCCTCATGCCATACCACAGGATATTGGATGTCTGTTCCAGAAATAGAGATCCAGAACTGATAATCAGGGTTTATGGATAATAGCAGTTCTTCGTCCACCCCCTCCGGCTGCTTTCCATCATCCTCCTCTCTTTTCCGGCCGTCTTTTTCCTCTGACGGTTCTGTCATGACCGCCTGCTCTTTCAGTTCCTTATACTGCTTTCTTCCTTCTGCATAATGGGCCATATAGGTTCCCATGCTCCACAAGCTGACGGCAGCCGCTGCCAAAAACAGGACTGCTGCCCCATTCCAGACACAAACTCCCATTTTGGAGGAAAAACACCACAAAAGCAACAGGACTGCACTGAGTGCCAGGATCATCGTTCCAACCGCTGCCTCCTGTTTCGTATATCCTCTTAATCTTCCGGCCGGATCTATTTTTTTCTCACCCTCTATGTGCTTCTCTGTCTGGTCGTAAACATCCGATTTCCTATCAAACAGGCTCCGGTTCACCTCCCCTGCATACACTGCATAGCAGTCTGCTACCTGCTTTTCCCCCTCTGCCTCCATATCTCTGCACAAAACCCCTTCCTTCTCATAAGCCTTCCCCTTCCATTCAAATTGACGGATCCTATATCTGGACGGATCCAGCCCCGCCTCCAACAGGCATGCTTCCTCCCAGCCTTTCAGTTTTTGCAGCAGTTCCTCCGGCTCTTTTTCCGGCTCTTTTTCTGGCTCTTTTTCCGACCCCTTTTCCGGCTCTTTTGCGGACAGCCTATCCTTCCCGGACTCCAGACGCAATTTCCCCATGTCATAACATTCCGCACCATAGTCATGAAAGGTGAGATCAAGAGCAAAGCCTCCTTTCCAGCGCCTGTCTCCAAAATGATATTCCGCCAGGGGAAGAAGCGCGCTGCGCTCCTTCCCCGATACCGGATCCTTCACAAGGATCCAGGCCCGCTTAGGTGGAAGCTCCCCTGCCTCCATATCCTCATAGCAGATGGTCTCCCGAACAGTAATTGTCTCCATTTCTTCCAGTCTCTCCCCGTGCTGCCCTGTCCTCTCCTGAACCCCTGCTGTCTGGGCCATAGAGGTAAAGGACAAAAGGAGCACTGCCCACAAACATACAGCGGCAAATACAATCCCTTTTTTTCCAGGAAATCTCACCTTCTTCCCCCTGCATCGCATACACAGAAGGAACCCTGCAATAGACAGAAGGGTCATAATACCTGTCTCTGCCAATGGAACGGGATCCCCTGTCTGTACGCGGACATTTTCCTTCAGCCCAAAACGGAATCCTGTGCCGGAAAAACGATTTTTCACCTTATAAAATGCTTTGATCGAACCAATCCGCCTGACTGGCTCCTTTTCCTTATAATTATATAGAACCGTCTCGCCTTCCACCTGTCCCAGTTCATTCACCTTAAATACGCATACCTCCTCTGTTTGGATATAACCCTGGGGCGGTTCCAGCTCACGCACACAGAAAGAACCTTCTTTTGCAAGCCGGAATACTGCCGTTCCATCTTCTCCTGTGATCCCCTCCTGGAATCCCCCTTCCCTGTCCTCCAGCTGCAGCCTGGCGTCTTTTAGCGGAAGCCCGCTGTTTCCGTCCCGTTTTGTGACCGTTACAGTAAGTTCCTCATCCACAATCTCATAATCTCCTCTCACGATCCCCTCTGGACTCAATGTAAAGGAAGAGACATTGGGATTGATCCTATACCCCTTCGGTGCTTTGGTCTCCTTCAAGGTATAGGTTCCAGGTTCCGGCCTGGGAATCGAAACTCTTCCTTTTTCATCGCTGATCCCTTTTCCTATGATCTGGCCAGACGGATCGTAACATGTAAATTCCGCTCCCATAAGCCCATTTCCGGCGTGATCCTTTTTTATAAAGGAAATCCAATCTTTTCTGGGTTTTGGCCTGTTTCCTCCGCCTCCCCCCGAGGAAGATGACAGATGGTTTTCAAATCGGAATACCTGCACCCTGCTTTTCTTTTTTTCTGATTTCTCCACCTGGATTTCCTGATCTTCGGCCCTCTGGTATCCTGAAGGGGCGTCCAGCTCATGTATGATGTAAATTCCCGGCTTCAGCCCATAAAAACGCATCCCCTCGTCTGCTCTGGAAGTCCATTCCCCTACTGCATATCCGCTGTCTTTTTCAATCAGCTGAAGTCTGGCTCCTCCCAATAAGACGTCCTTTGAGGAAGAGGTTTTCTGTATCTCCACAATGGTTCCAAAATTTTTAAGGATCAAATGAGGAATTTCCGTCATGGTATCTGATATAGAAAATTCTATAGGCTCTGCCAGTACTTCAAATCCCTTTGGAGGCTCTATTTCTATCAGCCGGTATCTCCCTTCCTTCAGGTCTTTTACCAGATGAGCCTGCTTTTTGCTGAACCATTCCTCAATCTTCTCCCAACCCTGACTGCTTCTTCTCTCCAGGCGGATCAAAGCCCCCTCCAAGGGCTCTCCCGTATCTCCCAGCTGCTTTTCTGTGAGAATACGGTTGGAATGGTTCACCGGATCATACTCTAAGACAATCGAACTAGCCTTTTCGTCCTCATACTCAAACTGGAACTCAAACTCCTGATCCGGAATCATGTAGCCGGAGGGCGATTCCACTTCCCGGCACACATAGGTATACGGAACAAAATTTCCCTTTTGATCCATAAATCCAATGGGCTGAGGCTCAAATGCTGCCTGTCCTTTTTCATCTGTGGTCACAGCTCCTATGTCTAACCCAAGAGTTTTGTTCATAAGACGAAATCTCGCGCCCCCAAGGAGCTTTTCGTTGTCATCTCCATCACGCTTTTTCAGTTTTAAAATCCCTTTGGGGATCTGATCCTTCATGGAAACCTGTTGAAGAACCTTGCTGTCTTTTATGGTAAATGGAATATCCACAGACTGTAAAAATCCCCAGGGCGCAGTAATCTCACGGAGAATATAATCTCCCTTTGGAATATATTCGATCAGATGAGGTTTTAAGTCTCCCGGTGAAAATCCCTCTGGGATCTCTCCCCGCTCCTTCTCCTCCTGGGAATAAATCCCATCAAATCCTGACACCCATTCTGCCCGTATATCCTCATATGCTCCCTGTCCACAGGGCCGATGGATCATTAATGGAGAATCCTCCGGTTTCCCTGACTGATCCACCGGATAAACCGCCATCCTGGCTCCCTTTACCTCCCCGCTTCCAGCTGCATCTGTTTTTGATACCTGAACCTTTAAAGGCTCATCTCCCATCTGAAAGCTCTGGATCTGCTCCACATGTCCCTTATCCTGTACCTGGATCAAAAGGGACGGCGCCGTAGCATATCCTGCTGGAGTTCCTGTCTCTGTCAAAACATAACTTCCCACTGGAAGATATTCGATCCGAACCGCTGCATTTTCTGTATAATAATATCGGCCCTGAATGGTATTGGGAATCCTATGAACCTCATAATCGTATTTCATAATGGGCCTTTCCCCAGCTGCATCAGGCGTCACCCTCCCCGTTGCTGCCACCCTCTGACCATCCTCATATCCCGGGGCCCGAAAGGTAAAGATCCGCTCCCGTTCATCCCCTTGAGGGATGCCCTGTTCCATCACAGGATTTCCCTGTTCATCTAGCTTTGCCTTATAAAGTGTAAGCCAAGCCGGAGAATCCTTATAAAGGGCTTCCCTGCTCTTTGTATCGTACTTTAAAATTTCAATTGCTGTAAAATCATCTTCCATCTCAAAGCTCTGAACCCGGCCTGTCTCCTCAATATGGATATTCATGTCCTTTGACTGTACATACCCCTGCTCATAGGGGCAGACACTCTCCTCCAGCACATAGTATCCTACAGGGATATGATCGATCCAATGAGGCGTCTTGCAGGGCACTGCCCCTCCGTTTCTGTCCGTTTCTCTGTTTCCATCGTCGTCATACTTCTCCCCGCTGACCCAGGAAGTATAAATCTCCCCTTTTTTGTATCCTCCATCTTCTCCTTCTACCGGCATCCCCTGACCATCTGTCAATGCCTTATAGAGCGTCATAACAGCCCCCTGGATTTCTTTTTGCGTCCGTATGTCCAGTTTCCCAAAGGCTGTTTTTGTAAACTCATCCTGCATAAAATATTTCTGCACCTGATCCGTGTCCTCAAGCACCAGCCCCATATAAGGAGCCTGGATATAGCCTTTGTCATAAGGAACCTGTTCTTCCTGAAGGATGTATGCCCCAAAGGGAAGCCTGGTGATCCGATGACCTTCCTCAAGAATTTCCGATTTTCCCAAGGGATCTCTACTCTGGCCTGTCACCCAGGTTTCTTCCCTTTTTTTCAATTTTCCTCCTGTATAGTAAAGTGGAAGGCCCTCGCTGTCATCCTTTGACCTTTTTCCCTCATAAATGGTATGACCTTCTCCGTTTTTCATCACCTGGATGGATTGGGCAATCTGTTTTTTCCCCTGGCTGTCAGCCCGGTAAGCCAGCATACGGCCATAATCGTCATAAACATAGGCCATCCCGGTAAGAGGATCCGCATAACACAGCCGGTTTCCCCGGCTGTCTAACACCCAAAGTTCTCCCGTATCCAGGTCTTCTTCTGTAAGAACCTTTTCCAGATCATAAAAATACAGATCAATCGGAGGATTCGGGACTGCGGTTTGATCCCAGCTTTGAGGCAGCATGGGAGAATGGACGTTCGTTTCATTGGGATTTTTTCCAACAAGAATCCCGGGAAGGATTTCTTTGTGGAAGCCTGTATTGGAATCCACAATCCTCTTTACCTTATCCCCATCATACTGTACCTCCACTCCTTTGTACTGATGTTCTCCTGTTTTTTCCAGTTCTATAGCCTCATAGAGAGAAAGGCATGCATCTGCCACAGAGATTGAAAAGCGGATGCCCTTTCCTGAAAATGTGCCGTCCCTATGATAAAGAGGCTTCACACGTTCCAGGGAACAAAGCTCTTTTTCTGTTCCCTCCACAATCTGTTCCGAATACTGGTCAAACTCTTTTGTCACATATCCATACCATCGGCCTTTCAAAGGATCATAGGTTATATCTCTTACATCACCGCGCTCTTCCAGCTTTTCTCTGCGTCCCCAAACCTTATAAAGCAGCTGATCTCCTTTATCATTTACCAGAATGTCCCCTTCAAAGCCGCCGCTCTTTTCCTCCTCCCCCTGCTTATCTCTTTTTTGAAGCCCATTCTGATTTCCTACCAGAGAGTCTCCATCCTCCACCTTGTGGATCTCCATTATGGAAGGATAATCCTTCACCTGGATCCGGCTGATGGTTTCCGCTTCTCCTTGATAGGAATAGCGCTCTGCTTCCCTCTGATCCCAGCCTCCAAAAACTCCGTCTGATCCTCTTTTTTCCTCATAGTAGGCTACATTTCCTCCATACAGCTCAATAGCCACAGGACGGCTTTTGGCATATCCTTCCGGAGCCTGGATCTCTACCAGAACATAGACACCTGCTCCTAAGGGCTGATACGTCTCAATGTATCCCACGGGGACGCTTGTGAGCACCCCATCCTTCCTAACCTCCCGTATGGTAGAATAAGCCTTAAAATTCCCCGTTTCTGCTCCCGTCTCGTCCCGCTGGACAATCAGCTGGCTTTGATCGTACTGAGGGATTCCCTCACGATCCAGGCGTATGGGAAGGTCTGTTCCGTTGTGATCTCTTCCCACCCTGGGATAAAGAATGGGGTTTCCGTCCATATCTGCTACAGGCTTCCCCTTCCAGTCCACTGCCTCCCCATACAGAACCTGTCCGGTTCCTGAAGCGTATCCCACTCCTTCCTTTTTGACATCGCGCTTAGCCGCATAAATCTGAAATATTGCCCCGTCATGGATAATATTCTCCCCTGTTCCCCCATCCAGCTTTTCAATCCTAAGCTTTGAACGGTAATACTTGTTTTCTACATTTTCCTGGGCGAATGCCACAAAATTAAAATCTTCCCCCTTCCCTGACGGTGTCAGTGTCTCAATATTTCCCGTATCTGGATTGATCCGATCCACCGCCGGATCCCTTACCGTCCATGGAACCAGCATGTGGGCATATTTTCCCTGAACAGCTGTCTGCATCCCGGTCATGGATGGGACCTGATCCCGTATCTCGATCTGCCCGCTTTCTGTCTCGGAACCGTCATAGACTACCTGGTTTTGAATCCCTGCCTTCTCACTGCCTTCCGGCTTTCCATATTTAAAAACCTGAAACGTCCCATCCTGGCCGTTTGCAGTCAGAACATGATCCTCCCCGTTAAAACGGATCTTAAATTTCCGCATCAACTCTTCCGGGCTTTCCCCACTGTCATAGCGGTAGTAAAAGCTTCCAATCTCATCATAAATCCGAGCCTCTCCTGCCCCCTCACCGCCTTCTATTTCAGGCACAAAAGGAATTACCGCCTCCTGCGGCGAAGCCTGGCCAAAATGCCGGTTTGCCAGCTCCCTCTTATTCTGATCCGCCCATATTTCCCTGATCACATAAGTTCCATAAGGCAAAGGAAGGGAATGATTATAGTAGTCATCTTTTCCGTTTCTAACATTGCATTGGAGCGTAGCAGGATCCTGATCAGTTCCTCCTCCCTTATCTGCATCCCACTCAATAGCCAGACGGCGCTCCAGGCCTGCAAAAGGAGCCAAATACTCCTTGGCCTCCTGCATAGCCTGGTTCAATGCCTGGCTATACGCTTTTTCACTGTTAAGAGAGGGATCCGTTTCCAGTATCTTCTGCTTATAGGAGCCTATGTCATAATAAGTCAGAGCAAACTGCCTCAAAGATTCTGTCCTGTTTTTTTCAGACTGAGCCAAGCTGGTAAATCCCCTGTTTTTTCCTGCAAGAATATCTGCTGTCTCCATCGCATCAAAAAATTTCTGATAATCCCAGGAATCATTCTCCTGCTTCTCCAAAAGCCTCTTTCCCTGTCCGTTCTTTGGAGGAAGAAAAATCCTCCGCGCCTTTCCGTCCGCATGGGGATCCCCTGTTTCTTCGGAGATCAGCCTGCCATTCCCATCTGTAAACAGGCTTTCCAGATTGCTCTTTAAATACACCTTAAATTTGAACTGGTTCAGCGCCGGGATTCCCTGAGCCGTTCCATCTGGACGAAACAGCCCTAAAAGAACCGTCATGGCGTCATTGTGGAGTGATCCGTAGGTATTGACCTCCTCATAGGAATGTTGGGAAATATCTTTCGTAATCTTCACAGACTGACGGATGACACGCTGCAGCACCTGGATCGGCTTCTCTTCTGTACCTCCATCCTCCACCGGCTGATTTTGCCCCGGATAAGATAATGTTGTAAATACAACATAACTTCCCGGCTCTGCCTTTTCCATTGACGCCCAGGCGCTGACCCCGGCTCCTGCCACATCTGTAAGGTATTGATTGTATGGCATCTCCTCCCCTTCCCACAAAATAGAAGACAAAGGGGTAACCGCTCTGAAAGAGTCCTGTACCGGCTCCGCTGTCTTGCTCCAATCCGTCTCATTTTCCACATGGATCCGGTAAATGGCCTGATCGTCGTCATAGACGGCCTTCACCGGCTCCAGCGTCTGAGTGACATATGTCTGAGGCCGTTCCTCATATTCGCACACCCGCTCCATTACAGGGATTGGTTTTCCCTGCCTGTCCAGGATCTGTTCTCCCTTTTTGTACACTGCATAAGCAGGCTGATAAACGGTACGGATCAGGCCCGAATAGTCCGTTCCATAGGAAATTGGCTGGAATACCTCTCTTTTTTCCTCCACCGAAGCTGTACGGCTCATAAGCCGGCAATCCTTTTTTTCATAAATAAGCCAATAATCCATAAGCCTGGAAGGCCCATTCTCTGTTTCCGCCTTCTTTTTCACATAAAGCCTCTGTTCTGCCCTGTCATAGACAGCGGGGAAGTCATCCTCAGAAGCAGAATAATCATATCGGATCAGCGCCTGATAATTTCCCGTTTCTTCTATGATCCCTTCCAGACATCCACAGTCAAAAAAATGGCTTCCAAACCAGTCAAGGATCTCCTTTGCTGCCTTTTCATTGGTCTTTCCTGAAAGAGGAAGGAGGGACCAGGCTGAGTCTTCCTGTATCTCACCGTATCCCATCGATTCCAGCATGTCGTTAACCTGATCCATCAGATATGCTTCATCCACTTCTTGTTTCCACTGGCTCAGATCACTTGGAACTGCTTTCTCCTTTGGATAGGGCGCTGTGCGGAAACGGTAAAAAAATGTCTCCCCCATAGGGATCCCCTTCTGAGGACTGCTCTGCGTTGCATCCTCCGGAAGGATTTCCAGGCTTCCATCCGGCCCCAGCCGATATTCCCCTCCTTTTGCTGTCTCATAAATAGGATTTCCCTGGCTGTCCCTTTTCTGCTGAAGGGAGCTTCCTACAGCTGTCCGTTCCATTTTTGTCTCCGTTTGGGTGCGGATCCGGTAAAACTGAGTATTTTCAGGATAACCAGAAACAGCAATATCGTACCCATCCTCTGTCTGAAAGCTCTCTACGGAAAAATCGTTCCAGGAACCGTCCGCAGACATATTGTTATAATCTGACAATCCCTGGCTGATCTGTGCGCTTCCAGATGTATGTACAACCGATGTCTGATCCGGAAGGCGATTGCTTTCTGTCAGATCCTTCCCGCTTACAGACAGCTCATACCCTTCTGACCGGC
The DNA here is from genome assembly GCA_902464595.1 of uncultured Lachnoclostridium sp. Classification (GTDB taxonomy): domain Bacteria; phylum Bacillota; class Clostridia; order Lachnospirales; family Lachnospiraceae; genus Enterocloster. Next base: position 12,448 of record CABQJX010000059.1, read on the forward strand.
TCAGCTCTTTTATATAATAGCTTCCCAGGAGAAGGGGACGTCCGATCCACGGATCTGTATTTTCTGTCCCGTAATCAGGGTATGTTATTTTCCCAAATCCCAGATCAGAAGAAAGGATCGTGGAACCATTGTACAAATTCTCCGGCCCAGTCATCTCCGCCGGAGCCACAATTGTTCCATCCTCCCCCAAAAAAGTTCCTGGTTTTTCTGTGTAAGCCAAAAATACTGCATTTCCTTCCTGATCCGTTGCCGCCACTGCTGTCAGATCATTCTGGCTATAGATCACTCCCGATTTTCCGTCCGGATGGATCACATCCTGGGCGGCAAATAATCCATAAACCGCTCCTTCTAATGTAGCATCTCCCTGATTTTTTCCAAAACTCCCCTCTTTATCATCGCGGTACAGCTCCAGATCCCGTTTGTTAATAAAAATCTTTCCTTCTGTCCGATGATCCCATACCTTAAAGGTATAAAGAATGGTTTCTCCTTCTCCATAAGAGGACACGTCCATTTCCGGCAGATCATCCTGAATAAAGGGAGGAAGAAATACGGACATATGATCTTCATCCTGGGAACGTTTCTTTTTCCTCCCTGTCTGAGATGGGGAGGCTTCCCGAAGCAGGATCCTGACATGAGGTGAAATCTCTATCCCATTTTCTTTTCCTAAAGAAGAGGCTCCCTCTGCCTTTTCCTCCCGTTCACAGCTCTCTGTTGAGCCTGAACCTGTTTCAGAGCCTTCGGATCGGGAGTCTTCCCCCTTTCCTGAGCCATGCTGCTTTCCTGTCTCCAAGGACTGATCCTGCGAACTGCCTGCCTCCTTGTCTGGATCCCGGTTTTCTGGTTTCTCCTCCTTATCCGGTTCCTGGCCAGCCGGCTGTTCCTCTTTATCTGGATCCTGGCTGTCCGGCTTCTCCTCCTTGTCTGGCTCCTGGCCGTCCGGCTGTTCCTCTTCATCTGGATCCTGGCCGTCCGGTTTCTCCTCCTTATCCGGTTCCTGACTGTCCGGTTTCTGACTGTCCGGTTTCTCCTCCTTATCCGGTTCCTGGCTATCCGGCTTCTCTCCCTTGTCTGGATCCCGATTTTCCTCTGTTTGCAGTTTCTCCTCTCCTCCTCCATCTTTCTCCTGATCCGGGCTGGACTGAGAGGGCACGGAATCCAATAGCCCCTCCAGGGTCTCTGTGATCGTCTCCTTTGTCTCCTCCATCAGGATCCGGATTGTTCCGTTCTTCTTTTTCCAAGGGCCGGAGAGATCAATTTTTCCTTTCTTTCCCTTTGTCTCCCACTGGTTGGAGCGATACAGGGAGGAGGAAGCTTTCCGTGAACGGGGATATTCCGCCCTCCTGCCTGTTTTCTCTGCCAAACGCACGTTTTCTCCTGCTTGAGCTGACTTTAAAATTACCTGTTCTATCTCCTTATCGTCCCGATGGAGGCCGTGAAGGATATAGCCTGTTCGTGCTGTTTTTTCTTTCAGGTGATAGCTGTACTCCAATTGAATGAATGCCTCATATGTCTGATCCCTGTCAGCCAGCATAGCTTCCATAGCGGAAGTATCTTGTCCGTGGTTGTCCTCATCCTCATTTTGGACATGGAAATCACATGTTTCTCTGCAAAGACGCTGTTCCTCCAGCCACTGCTCCCTGAGGCGCTCATTTTCCTCCTGGCAGCTGCATTCTTCGTCCTCCTCATGATCGCATTCCACCCATTCCGGCGCCGGATGGCCCATACAATAGGTTTTGCTGTAATTATAGAAACGGCTGTCCCCATGTCTGGCATATCCATTTTCATCTGTGGTGATCGTATCGCAAATATAATGGGTCTGCGGTTCCGGCGACATACAATTGGCATATACCTGCCCAGTGCTTCCATCCGGCATTCCCTCCTGATAATCTTCCTCATTTACCTGGGAAAGGTCAAAATCCTCCAATACCTGAAACACCGTTCCCTCCAAAGGCTGCCCCGTCTCCCCACAGTACTTTTCCAGGTCAATATTGTAGTTGCTCTCAAATGTCTCTGTATGGCGGTATACCTGTAGTCCGCCCTCTCCTGTCTGTGCTTCGTCGCCATTGACAGAAAAAAAAGCGGTGGCTTTCGGATGGTCAAAATCCAGCCATCCCAGCTGTCTTTGGAATTGATCAGAAGCCGAGGGCGTAAACAGATACGCATAAAATCGATTCTCAATCCCCTGAATTTCTCCTGAAGTCACAGTTCCCTCAGGCGGCCTGCTCCCAGTATAAGAAAAAATGATGGATTTTCCTTCGTCTCCTAATCTATAAGCCCAATTGCCATCAGGAAATGTCCACGGCGTATCTGCCAGTTGGGGACAATTGCTGATGTCCAGAGTGAGCTCATACTGCCCGCCAACTAACCCCATCTTCTGGACTGAGCCTGACCAAGCTGGCAGGGCAGAGTGTTCTGTATCCTTGTACTGCGCTTCTCCTTCCAAAATATGCCCTTTCATTTCTTCATAATATGACATGACCGCCGGATTTCCCATCACTCCCTGGAGGCGTTCCATAGCCTGCCTCTGTTGTTCCCAGCTGTGCTCGTATCCTTTCATACATCCCCAATAGTAAACCTGAACCACGCCATAGCGTTCCGGCACATAGTAATTGTCTGATACCAGCCACTCGTAAGCCAGAACCATTGGCAGATACCGTTCAAATGGACCGATATAGGGAACTGCCTTACCTGGCTGTACATCAAATTTTTCATACCTGGAAGGACTCCCGTCAGGAATTTTATGTCCTTCCTGTATGCACAGGGCAGGAAGGGCCCCAGCGCCATCTCCAACCTGATAAATATTCATGTCCCGGTGAATCCTCCCAAAGGCATTTAAGCTCTTTCCGCGAAATACCTGCCGGTAAGGATTTAAATTCACCAGCTCCTCCGCTTTTCCCGGAATATGGACCGATAAAAATACCATAACTGCTGCCAGCACCAAAGCCGTCCATCTCTTTGATGTTCTCCATATCCATTTTTTCGTTTCCCTCAATACTCAGCCTCCCTTTCCTTTTATGCTGCATGTTGGCAATCATTCCAGCTATACTCTAGTTTTTTCTTCTGACAAAAATCATAGAAAGCTTCCCCCTTTCTTATTTTGCATAAGGTGCCTGCAGGCGGGGCAACAAGTCAGAAGCCAAGGGCTAAAAAAGCAAAGGCTAAAGAAATAAACAATATAAAAAGTGATAGAAAATAAAAGCAGCTTATATACCCCTGCTGCATACAACGATATTTTGTTTTTCCTTTTGAGGTAAATCCGGCTGATACAGCCAATCTGATGATCAGATATATGAATAGTTCACAGAGAATTCTGTGAGAATAGATACAGCATAGCACAGGGAGGGGGGATAGTCAATATTTTCGTGACTGGAGTTTCTCAAATTTTTTCGTAACCGGAGTTTCACAAACGAAAGATTTTCTTACGTTTTTTTGGATTGTTTACTTTTTCTATACATTTTCTTACTTCTTCTAAAATCTATTGATTCTATTGTGATTTTCCACTATAATCAGCTCATACAAACACTTGATATGGGGTAATTTTTATAACATTTGTATGTGAGGAGGTTTTCATATGAGAAAACAAAATTTAGTAGGTTTCTTATTCGCAGCAGCACTTTTGTTAGCAGGTTCTCAGCTTGGAAGTATTGAGGCCCAGGCCCGCCCCAACCATTGGGACGACTGGGAAGATCGATGGGAAGACAGATGGGATGACGATGATGACGATGACGACGACGATGACGACGATGATGACCGCTGGGACGACGACTGGTGGGAAGACCATTGGGGAGATAACGGACATCACGGAGGCCATGGAGGAAATCACGGCGATAACAATCAGCCAGTAAAAGGCGGTATGGTCAATGTCGTTTACTTCTGTGAAGAAGATAATTCCGTCTGGGCCAACGGCGAGATCTGGGCAGCAGGGCTCATTGACGGCAAGGGCAATGTCAACTCCAGCGAGCTCACCACCGTTCCAAAGGGATACAAATTAAAAGAAGTAGGTGATTTCTACTATGATGGCGGCGCGGAGCTTCGCATCCAGGTCGTTCCCGAGCAGAAGTTAGGCGGTATGGTCAATGTTGTTTACTTCTGTGAAGAAGATAATTCCGTCTGGGCCAACGGCGAGATCT
>CABQJX010000060.1 GCA_902464595.1 uncultured Lachnoclostridium sp.
CAATTCTTATCCCGGAAGGGGAATCGTGATCGGCCGCTCCCAGGATGGGAAAAAGGCCGTTACCGCCTATTTTATTATGGGAAGAAGCGCGAACAGCCGAAACCGCGTATTTGTAGAGGATGGGGAAGGAATCCGCACCCAGGCGTTTGATCCGGCTAAGTTAGAGGACCCAAGCCTGATCATTTATGCGCCTGTCCGTGTTCTGGGAAACAAGACCATTGTCACCAACGGAGACCAGACGGATACTATTTACGAGGGGATGGACCGTCAGATGACCTTTGAGCAGTCCCTTCGCAGCCGCGAATTTGAGCCGGATGCTCCTAACTATACTCCCCGTATTTCCGGAATACTCCATATTGAAAAAGGAAGCTATAATTACGCCATGTCTATTTTAAAGAGCGACGATGGAAACCCGGAAACCTGTCTGCGCTTTACTTACGCTTACCAGGCTCCGGCGGCGGGAGAGGGGCGTTTTATCCATACCTACATGCATGATGGAAATCCCCTTCCGAGCTTTGAAGGAGAGCCAAAAAAGGTTGAGATCCAGGGAGATATTGATTCCTTTACCAATATGGTGTGGGACAGCCTGAATGAGGAGAATAAGGTTTCCCTCTTTGTGCGCTTCATCGACATCGAGACCGGTTCCTATGAGACAAGGATCATAAATAAAAATAAGTAGGGGAGAACGATCATGAAAGAATTGGAATTAAAGTATGGATGCAATCCAAATCAGAAGCCTTCCAGGATCTTTATGGAGGAGGGAGAGCTGCCGATCACTGTGTTAGGGGGAAAGCCGGGATACATCAATTTCATGGACGCCTTAAACGGCTGGCAGCTGGTAAAAGAGTTAAAGGAAGCTACCGGGCTTCCGGCAGCTGCTTCCTTTAAGCATGTTTCACCGGCCGGAGCGGCGGTGGGGCTTCCGCTGAGTGATACCTTAAAGAAGATCTACTGGGTGGATGATATGGGAGAACTGTCTCCTCTGGCCTGTGCTTATGCAAGAGCCAGGGGTGCAGACCGTATGTCCTCCTTTGGCGATTTTATTTCCCTGTCTGACGTGTGCGATGCAGACACGGCCCGCATGATCAAGAGAGAGGTGTCTGACGGAGTGATTGCCCCTGGTTATGAACCGGAGGCCCTGGAGATCTTAAAAGCGAAGAAAAATGGAAATTATAATATTATCCAGATTGATTCCTCCTACGAGCCGGCCCTTTTGGAGCGCAAGCAGGTATTTGGGGTTACCTTTGAGCAGGGACATAACAATTTAAAGATCAACAGGGAGCTTCTCTCTGATCTTGTTACAGAGAATAAGGATCTGCCGGAGGCCGCTGTCACAGATCTTCTCATTTCCCTGATCACATTAAAATATACCCAGTCCAACTCTGTGTGCTATGTAAAGGACGGACAGGCCATCGGCATTGGAGCCGGACAGCAGTCCAGGGTTCACTGTACCCGCCTGGCAGGAGGAAAAGCGGACAACTGGTATCTGCGTCAGTCTCCTCAGGTTATGAATCTTCCCTTTAAAGAGGGGATCAAGAGGGCAGACCGTGACAATGCCATTGATGTGTATATGGGAGAGGACTATATGGACGTGCTGGCAGACGGACGCTGGGAGAATATCTTTACAGAGAAACCGGCTGTATTTACAAGAGAGGAAAAGAGGGCCTGGCTGGATACCCTCACAGGCGTATCACTGGGATCGGATGCCTTCTTCCCCTTTGGCGACAACATTGACCGGGCCTACAAAAGCGGCGTGAAGTATGTAGCCCAGCCAGGCGGCTCTGTCCGCGATGACCAGGTGATCGATACCTGCAATCAGTACGGAATGGTAATGGCATTTACAGGGATCCGCCTGTTCCACCACTAGAGCCAGATCCAGCAGCAAATCCAATAAGCAAAAGTGAATCCGTTCAAGCCTGCTCCTCAGAGCCATATAGGGAGCAGGCTTTTTTGTGTGCCCTTGTTTTTGCTGGAAACATATTTGGATCTTTCTATAGCAGAATAGCTGCCCACTGAGAAAAACTGCAAAAACTCAGGAAAGATATGGTTGTCAGACCTGATTTGAGAAAGTATAATGGAGCAATGTGCAGTTTGGCATATCAGGAGGAAAAAAGATGGTAACAGATCTTACAAAAGAACATCCCAATAAGACCTTTTGGAAGTTTGCCCTTCCTATGCTTTTAAGCGTTATGTTCCAGCAGTTCTACAATATTGCGGACAGCAGTATTGCCGGGCGGTTTGCCGGAGAGGATGCGCTGGCAGCGGTAGGGGCATCTTATCCTATCACAGTCATTTTTATGGCCTTTGCAGTGGGGAGCAATCTTGGAGCGTCGGTGGTGGTGTCCCGGCTTTTTGGGGCAAAGGATATAAGCCGTATGAAAACAGCTGTCTATACCGCTTTTTGCTCCTGCGGCCTTATGAGCCTGATCCTTACTGCGTTTGGGTATGTGTTTTGCGGCTCTCTTATGGAGCTGATCCATACGCCGGAAAATATTTTTGCGGAGGGGGAGCTGTATTTAAAAATTTACGTCTATGGGCTTACCTTCCTGTTTTTGTACAATGTATGTACCGGCATTTTTACTGCCCTTGGAGATTCCAAGACGCCCCTATGTTTTCTGATCGGGTCGTCCTTGGGAAATATTTTGTTGGACTATTGGTTTGTGGCAAAGCTTCATATGGGGGTTGCCGGGGTGGCCTGGGCTACCTTTTTAGCTCAGGGTATCTCTGCTGTTTTGGCATTTATAACGCTTCTCATCCGCCTGAAAAGCTGGAAAGCGGCAGAGCCGTCCCATCTGTTTCAGTTCGCTCTTTTGGGTCAGATCGCGGCTATTGCCCTTCCGAGTATCCTGCAGCAGAGCGTTCTCTCTGTAGGAAATATGTTTGTTCAGGAAATTGTAAACCGCTACGGCTCCGCTGTTATTGCAGGCTATTCGGGAGCGATTAAATTAAATACCTTTGCCATTAACTCCTTCATGTCCCTGGGAGGCTGTCTTTCCAGCTATACAGCCCAGAATATAGGCGCTGGAAAAAGGGATCGGATCCCCCTGGGATTTCGCACAGGCATGGGACTGGCCGTGGGAGCAGCCCTTCCCTTTTTCTTCCTCTATTTCTTCTTCAGCCGCCAGATGATGGGAGTTTTTCTGGGAGGGGAGAGTAACAGGGCCATCCAGTCGGGAGTGGAATTTTTGCGGATTGTCAGCCCTTTTTACTTTATGATCGCTGTTAAACTCATGACAGACGGTATTTTAAGGGGATCAGGGGCTATGGCTTACTTTGTGGCGGCCACCGTTCCGGATCTGATCCTGCGCATTGTTGTAGCCCGTATTTTGACCCTGCATTTTGAAAGCACTGGAATCTGGCTAGCATGGCCCTTTGGCTGGATTGCAGCCACGGTGTTGACTGTCATCTTTTACCGAAGGGTATTGATCACAACAAGATCTCCCTCCTCGATGTAGGTCTGGCCGCTGGGAATGATCGTTTCCCTCCCACGGCGGATCAGAATGACAAGGGAATTTTTGGGAAGGGAGAGCTCTTTTACTGTTCTGCCCCGCCACTGATGACTGGGAGTAATAAGGGTTTCTGTCAGGTGGATGCTGTCCTCATCCATATAGGCGGAAGCGCCAAGAACCAGCACATCTCCTTCGCAGATCCTGGTTTTCCCGTTGGGAACCAGATTTTCCCCAGTGCGCCGAAGAAAAACAAGGAGTGTTCCGGGGGGAAGATTCAGCTCTGCCACTTTTTTATTGTTCCAGGGATGATCCTTTTCTATGGGAATAGAGATAAAATGGACATCGGTTTCCTCTGTGTAGTCGTTGAAGGTGGTAAGGATATTTCCGGTACGGTCGATCATATCTGTTTTTCTGGAAAACCAGGGAAGCAGAGTGCCCTGAATGGAAATGGATAGCAAAACGACGCAGAACACAATGTGGAACAGGTCGTGGGGAAAGGGGATTCCGCTCATGGAGGCTATAATGGCAAATACAATGGAGGCTGCGCCTCGCAGGCCAGCCCAGGACACCAAAAGCTGCTGGCGCAGGGGCGCGCCTAAGGGGGCAAGGAGCAGGGCTGTAGCCGCAGGACGGGCGGCCAGCGTGAGAAAGACAGCGATCCCAAGGGCTGGAAGCCATATGGCAGCGATCTGTGAGGGATAAGAAAGAAGTCCCAGCATAAAAAATATCATCATCTGCATTAAGCTGGTAAGACCATCAAAAAAGCTTACCAGCCCTTTTTTATTGCGTATGGGATAATTTCCCAGTAGAATACCCACGAAATAGGTACTCAAATATCCGTTTCCGCCCATAATGCCGGGAAGGGCATAAGCTAAGAGAGACACAGACAGAACAAAGGCTGCATCAAATCCGTTTACCTCAAAAGAAAAATGATCTAAGAACCAGCGGGCAGCGAATGCTATCGCCAGGCCGCAGGCCAGCCCAAAGAAAATCTGGGAGAAGGCAGTGGATAAGATCTGCATGGGGAGATTATGGGAAGACGGGGAGCCAGTCATTATAGACAGGAGGATCAACACCAGCATATAGGCAAAAGGATCGTTACTTCCGCTTTCAATCTCTAACAGGGAGTCTGTATTATATTTCAGGGAAAGCTTTTGGGAACGGAGGACGGAGAAGACGCTGGCGGCATCTGTGGATCCCAGGATCGCACCGGTTAAAAGTCCCTCTAAAGGGTGAAATCCAAGAACGATCCAGCAAAAAATACCGGTGAGAAGGGCAGTGATCATGGTTCCTGCTGAGGACAGGAGCAATGCCTTTGCGGCAATAGGCCTGGCCGCCTTTAAGCGCGTTCCGAAGCCTCCGTAGAATATAATAAAGATCAGGGCTACGGTGCAGAAGTCCTCTGCAAAGCTGAAATCGTCAAAGGGTATTTGAAACAGGCCTTCAGAGCCAAAGACCATACCTAAAAGGATAAAGGCAAAAAGCCTAGGGATGCCGAAGCGGCTGGTGACCCGATTGGCCAGGATGCAGGTAAGAATGACAAACGAGCCCATGAGAAGCAGCTGATCCAAGGGAATACCTCCTTCATTTTTAATATAGGTGGACAGCAGGCGGAAAAAGGATAGATAGGGCTGCCGTCTGACTATGGAGAGAAAATAAGTATACCAAAAAGAGAAGGCGGGTGGGAAGGGATTTGGGCATTAAAATTTTGTTAAAGCTGCCAGGAAGGTTGAAAGTGAATTGTAAAAGAACCTGGCAAGCCGCCTTTGCATAGAATAGGAGTAAGAATATGCGGGGGTGGCTTTTTTGTGAAAACATTTCCGAAACCATTGCCAGCAGGATTGGAGAAGGAGTGTCTGGAGCGGTACAGCCAGGGAGATTTGCTGGCCAGGGATATGCTCATAGAGCATAATATGCGTTTAGTGGCCCATGTAGTAAAGAAATATCAGGGCTCTGACTTTGATGCAGAGGATCTGATCTCTGTGGGAACCATTGGGCTGATCAAGGCGGTCAATACATTCCGGCCGGATAAGGGATCGCGCCTTGCCACCTATGCCGCCAGATGCGTGGAAAATGAGATACTCATGCTCTTACGTGCCAACAAAAAGCATTCCAGAGAAGTCTCTCTGTTTGAACCTATCGGGGTAGATAAAGATGGGGAAACGGTAAGCCTCATGGACGTGATCGAAGGGGACAACAAGGAGACGTTGGATGAGATGATCCTGGATCAGGATATTAAAGAGCTGTATGCTGCCCTGGATCTTTGTCTGACCCCAATGGAAAAAAAGGTGCTGGCCCTGCGTTATGGGCTGTATCACAGGCGGCCTCACACCCAAAGAGAGATTGCCGGAAAGCTGGGGATTTCCAGATCCTATGTAAGCCGGATCGAAAAAAAGGCGATTGAAAAAATGAGAGAGGAATTTGCGCTGGTCGGTTGAAAAATACAGACCGGTGTACCAGGCAGACAGCGTTCAGACAGATCCTCCCTGACGCTGTCTGGAAATTCCAAAAATATTGTAAAAGGACAGAAGAATTGTGCATTGTTTTATGGGGAAACAGCGATTATACTGATGATAGCAGGTAAAAGCTCCGGGGAGGGGAAGCCTGTTTGGATACCATTAACAGTTGGCAAGGAGGAGAAGATTCATGGCTATTTTAGTAACTGGCGGCGCAGGTTATATTGGAAGCCATACATGTGTAGAGCTGCTGCAGGCAGGATATGATGTGGTGGTAGTGGACAACCTTTATAATTCCAGTGAAAAAGCACTGGAACGGGTGGAAGCGATCACAGGAAAAAAGGTGAAGTTTTATCAGGTGGATCTGTTGGATCAGCCGGCCTTAAAGGCGGTTTTTGATCAGGAACCCATTGATTCTGTGATCCATTTTGCAGGGCTGAAGGCAGTAGGGGAGTCTGTGAAAAAGCCATTGGAGTATTACCACAATAACCTGACAGGAACCCTGATCCTTTGTGATGAGATGAGAAGCCATGGGGTGAAGAATATTGTATTTAGCTCCTCAGCTACTGTGTACGGTGATCCTGCGCAGATTCCCATTACAGAGAACTGCCCGAAGGGAGAGATCACCAATCCTTACGGTAGGACAAAGGGGATGCTGGAGCAGATCCTTACCGATCTGAATACAGCGGATCCGGAGTGGAATGTGGTTCTGCTGCGTTATTTTAATCCCATCGGCGCTCATGAGAGCGGATTGATCGGAGAGGATCCAAAGGGCATTCCTAATAATCTGGTTCCCTACATTGCCCAGGTTGCTGTGGGAAAATTGGATCACTTAAATGTATTTGGAAATGACTATGATACACCAGACGGAACGGGAGTCAGGGATTACATCCATGTGGTGGATCTTGCAAAGGGCCATGTAAAGGCAGTGGAGAAGCTGAAGGACAAAGAGGGAGTGAGCATCTATAATCTGGGAACAGGAGTAGGATACAGTGTGTTAGATGTTCTCCACGCTTACGAAAAAGCCTGTGGAAAGACTTTGAAATATGAGATCCAGCCCCGCAGGGCCGGAGATGTGGCTGTCTGCTATTCCGATTCCGCTAAGGCAAAGAGAGAACTTGGCTGGGTTGCTGAGAGAGGGATCGAGCAGATGTGTGCCGACTCCTGGAATTGGCAGTCAAACAACCCGGAAGGATATAGATAGGAAATATAGCTAGGATAAGGAATATTAATTAGGATAAGAAATATAATTAGGATAAAAAATTGCATGGATAGGGAATGCAAAGATTGAATCGTCCTGGTCTGTCTCTGTTTAAGGGGCAGGCCGGGGCGTTTTTTGTACGAAAACGCAAGATATGCCCTGTTGACAGAAAAAGAACAAATGTTCTAAAAATCTTGCTTTTTGGTTTTTCTTGTGTTATGATAGAGACAAACAAATGTTCTTGATGGGTGATAAGATGTTAATAAAAGAAGATTTGAGTATACAGGAAAAATTAAAAATCCTTACGGATGCTGCAAAGTACGATGTATCCTGTACTTCCAGCGGAGTAGATAGGAAGGGAAGATCCGGCTGCCTTGGAAATACTTCCGCAGCAGGGATCTGCCACAGCTTTTCGGCGGACGGAAGATGCATTTCCCTTTTAAAGATCCTTTTTACCAATCAGTGCATCTATGACTGCCGTTATTGTGTGAATCGCTGTTCCAATGACAGCGTGCGGACATCCTTTACACCAGAAGAAGTATGCAGGCTTACGATGGAGTTTTACCGGAGAAATTATATAGAGGGATTGTTTTTAAGTTCCGGGATCCTTTACAGCGCCAACCATACAATGGAACTGATTTATGAGACGATCCGCCAATTGAGAGTACAGTGGAATTTTAACGGTTATATCCATGTAAAAGCCATACCAGGTGCAGACCAGGAACTGGTGGAGCGTTTGGGCTTTTTGGCAGATCGCATGAGTATTAATCTGGAGCTTCCCACTGCCCAGGGACTTAGGGATTTAGCTCCAGGGAAGCCCAGGGAGAAGATTTTAATTCCTATGCGCCAGATCCAGAGAGGGATCGCTTATTCCAATGCGTATTGGAAAGGTTCGGTAAAAAAGCTGGATATTTCTGGCGGAGAAAGGGAAGATAGAGGAAAAGAAGCTGGTTTTCGCGGGGGAGCTTCCCTGTTGCACAAAGAGTTTATGGATACATCGCTCCAGCGGCCGTCCGATTCTTACGGAAAGCTTCCCTTTGTCCCGGCAGGGCAGAGTACCCAGATGATGGTAGGAGCTACCTCTGAGAGCGATTATCAGATGTTGGCAGTAACCCAGGCGCTGTATGAAAACTATGGATTGCGGCGTGTATTTTATTCAGCCTATGTTCCGGTAAATGAGGATCCCCTGCTTCCGGCGGTGACACAAAGCCCGCCCCTTCTCAGGGAGCATCGTCTGTATCAGGCAGACTGGCTTCTGAGATTCTATGGGTTTAAGGCAGAGGAACTGCTGTCAGAGGAGCGGCCTAATTTTAATGTATTTCTGGATCCTAAGTGTGATTGGGCTTTGCGTCATCTGGGTCAGTTCCCGGTAGAGGTAAACCGTGCTTCCTATGGGCAGCTTCTTCGCGTTCCCGGAGTGGGGGTTAAATCGGCCCGAAGGATCATAAAAGCGAGGGCTCAGGGACAACTGACGTTTGAAGCTTTAAAGGGGATGGGAGTGGTCATGAAGCGGGCCAGATATTTTATTACTTGTCAGGGGCGTATGACGGAAGGAATTCGACTGGAGCAGGATTATATTACTAACTGCCTGATCGGGGATGAGAGACGGAACAATTGGGAGATTCAGCACAGAGACAGTTTTCGCCAGCTGAATCTGTTTGATGATATGCATTTGGAAATGCCCGTTACAGAGGAGGACCGCTTTCAGGCGGTGACAGGAAACTTATGATGATCTATCGGTGTGACCCTTCGATTGAGGGTATTTTATGCGGAGTTTATGAGGGGTGGAGGTATGAAGGAGGGCGGGATCAGGTGCAGCTGGTTCTGAAAGATGCATACGAAGAACTCCAGCTGTTTGCCCAGTACTGTGATGTCCCTGTGGAAGCTTCCAAAGCAAAACGAGCTGCTGCTGGGATATCAAGTCAGTTTTCCCGCGAAACGTATGAGCACATTTATATTGCTTCCCTGAGCTGGGATCCGGAGCGTGCAGATAAGATTTTTCAATTTATATATCAGGGATTTCCCTATGGGGCGGCAGCTCTGGACATGCTTCAGCTTCCGGCCAGCCAGGCTCTTTTTACACTTTACAGAAATGTAACCAATGAGAATCATCGCATGGTAGAATTTTTACGCTTTTCCCAAACAATAGAGGGGATTTTGACTGCTAAAATAGAGCCGAAGAATGATATTTTGACCATACTTGCCCCTCATTTTGCAGATCGTTTTCCTCAGGAGCGTTGGGTGATCTATGACGCGGCCCATAAGAAGGCTGGCATCCATCTTCCGGGAGAACGTTGGTTTTTAGTCAGCGGTTTAGGAAAAGAAGGGGTAGAGAAGCGGTTTTTTCTGTCTGCTTTGGAGAGACAGTCGGATGAAGCTATGTATCAGGAGCTGTGGCGCACATTTTGTCAGGCCATTTCTATTAAGGAGCGGGAAAATCCTTCCTGTCAGATGTCCCACCTTCCCCTCCGTTTTCGGCTGAATATGACAGAATTTCAGTAATCCCTTGCAATCTGTCTCCTTTTTTAGTATAGTGTGGATACTATCTATGTATTTCTTTGGTCGGGAATGACATCTTTTAATCTTATATAGGGCAGCTCTCTGCCCAGTCAAAGGCAGCGTGATCCGGCAATTCTTGCCCAATTCGTATTCTGCCGTTTTCCAAAACGATCAAAATGAAGAATGAAACAGAAAATAAAAGGAATGGATCTGGAAATAGATCGACAATATCTTTTGAGAAATATTTTTGAGAAGTCATGAAAAGGGGGCAGATATAGTGTTTACAAAAGTGAACAGCGGAGGGATATGGGCAGTAAAGGGAATGCTGGTGTCAGTAGAGGCGGATGTTTCAGATGGACTCCCATCTTTTTCTATTTCAGGACAGCTGGCTTCTGAGGTAAAGGAATCCCAGGAGCGGGTGAGAACTGCACTGAAAAATTCAGGATACCGGCTTCCGGCTAAAAGGATTACTGTAAACTTGTCTCCAGCAGGGCTGAGAAAGGGAGGGACGGCTTATGATCTTCCTATTGCAGCAGCCGTTTTAGGAGCCTTTGAAAAGCTTCCTACCGACTGGTTTGCAGACAGTATGATTATCGGAGAATTGGGGCTTGATGGAAGGGTAAAGCCAGTGAGCGGGATCCTTCCTTTAGCTGCTATGGCAAAGGAATACGGGCTTAGACGGATTTTCCTTCCGGAGGAGAATGCGGAGGAGGGAATGGTGGTAGAAGGGATTCGTATCGTGGGAATCCGGTCTCTCAGACATCTTGCAGAGCTGTTGGAAAAAAAGGAAGATGATATATATGTGCCCAGAAAAAATAGTGCAGCCTGCCCTGATCCGGAGATTGGAATGGATTTGGATTTTTGTCAGGTTAATGGGCAGAGGGTTTTAAAAAGAGCAGCGGAGGTGGCAGCTGCCGGCATGCATGGACTGCTTCTGACAGGAAGCGCAGGAACTGGAAAAACCATGGTGGCAAAAAGAATCCCAACGATTCTCCCCCATCTTACAAGGGAGGAGGCGATTGATATTTCCAGGATTTACAGTGTCTGCGGACTGTTGCCGCCGGGACAGCCGCTTTTGGGACATAGACCTTTTCGGAGCCCTCATCATACCATAACGGTTCAGGCTCTGGCGGGAGGAGGAAATCCTCCAAAGCCAGGAGAGCTTTCCCTTGCCTCTGGAGGCGTCTTGTTTTTGGATGAGCTTCCTCATTTTAGGAGGGAGGCGGTGGAGCTTTTGCGGCAGCCGCTGGAGGAGAGGAAGATCACAGTGACCAGGGTATCTGGCAGCTATGAGTTTCCAGCGGATTTTATGCTGGTAGCAGCTATGAATGTGTGCCCGTGCGGCTTTTATCCTGATCGGTCCAGATGCCGTTGCACGGAGCACCAGATCCGTCAATATCTCTGTCATATTTCCCGCCCAATTTTGGAACGGTTTGATATATGGGCTGAGGCTGCTGCAGTCACCTTTGGCGAATTAGGAATGAGGCAGAAGGAGAATGAAACTTCTGCTTCCATCAGAGAACGGGTGGAGATGGCCCGGGAGAGGCAGGAACGGCGATTAAAAGGAACAGGGATCCGTTTTAACAGCCGCATGGGAGTAAAAGAGACGGAGCAGTTTTGTCAGCTGGGCAAGGAGGAACAGAAGCTTGCCAAAAGACTTTATGACAGCGGAAGATTGAGTGCCAGGAGATACCATAAGACACTAAAAGTGGCAAGAACCATAGCGGATCTGGAGGGATCTGAGGATATAAAAAGAGAGCATCTGGCAGAAGCGTTAAATTATGGCGGATTGGAGGAACGAATTTGGGGTTAGACAAAGAAAAGAAATATTTGCATTGGATGACAAGGATTCCTGGATTTGGGGCAATGACGATCCGGCGTATCGGAACATTTGCAGGCGGTTTCGAGGAAGCTTATTATATAGAAGGAATGGAATTAAAAAATAGGGGAATCTTACAACAAGAGCGCCAGGCCATTGCTTTTGACAGCTGGAAGGAGCGTTTGAACTGGAGCTGGGAGGAGTATGGTCATCTGGAAGCGAAGAAAATCCGTTTTGTCACTCCTCTTGACAGGGAATATCCCAAAAGGCTTCTGCATATTTATGACTATCCCATGGGGCTGTATGTAAAAGGGGAACTTCCGGCAGAGGAAGCTCCTACCGCCTCCATTATTGGCGCCAGGGCCTGCTCCGCTTACGGCAGACAGATGGCAGTGAAGTTCGGAAAAGAATTGGCAGAAAATGGAGTTCAGGTGGTCAGCGGCATGGCGCTGGGGATTGATGGGGCAGGCCATGAGGGAGCGCTGACAGCAGGAGGAAAGACCTTTGGAATTTTGGGCTGTGGAGTGAATATCTGTTACCCGAGAGAGCATTTTTCCCTATATCAAACCATGTGTATTCCCGGTCATGGAGGGATTTTGTCTGAGTTTGGTCCGGACGAGCAGCCTTTGGCCCGTAATTTCCCTATGAGGAATCGGATCATCAGCGGTTTGTCTGATGTGATTCTGGTGATTGAAGCCAGAAAGAAAAGCGGATCTCTCATAACAGCAAATCTGGGGCTTGAACAGGGAAAGGAAATATTTGCTCTTCCGGGAAGGGTTACGGATACGCTCAGCGCTGGCTGTAATGAGCTGATCCAGTCCGGAGCCGCCATGCTTACTTCGGTTCAAGATGTCCTGGAGTGTATAGGGATTTTTGAAGAAAAAAATAGGATTACCGATGAAAAAACGGACAAGGGACTTGCCAAGAGTGAAAAAATGGTGTATAGTTGCCTAGATTCCGACCCCAGACATTTGGAAGAATTGGCTTGTGAGACAGGCCTTCCTGTAAGCGTATGTATGAATGCGCTTTTGGAACTGGAGTTAGAAGGACTGGCTGTGAGAACATCAGGACAGTGGTATATGAAAGTGATCACATAAGAATAAGTGTGGGAGATCAGAGGAGAGACTGGAATCCCATTTGGAGAAAATAAGGAAACAGGGAGTAAGGAGTTTTTATCATGGCAAATTATCTGGTAATTGTGGAATCACCGGCAAAGGTGAAAACCATTAAAAAGTTTCTGGGTTCCAACTACGAGGTAGATGCATCGGGGGGCCATGTGAGGGATCTGCCCAAAAGCCAGCTGGGGTTTGATCCAGAACATGATTATGAGCCAAAGTATATTACGATCCGGGGAAAAGGAGACGTACTTGCTAAGCTGAGGAAGGAAGTAAAAAAGGCGGACAAGATCTATCTGGCAACCGACCCGGACCGGGAGGGAGAGGCAATCTCCTGGCATCTGATGAAGGCTCTCAAGCTGGATGAGGTAAAAGGCAAGGGTGTGTACCGCATAAGCTTCAATGAGATTACGAAAAATGCAGTAAAGACATCCCTCAAGTCTCCCAGGGAGATTGACATGAACCTGGTCAATGCACAGCAGACCAGAAGAATGTTAGATCGGATGGTGGGCTATCGTATCAGCCCTCTTTTGTGGGGGAAAGTGAAGCGCGGGCTCAGCGCAGGCCGAGTGCAGTCTGTGGCTCTGCGTATGATCTGTGACCGTGAGGACGAGATCAATGCTTTTATTCCGGAAGAATATTGGAATTTGGAGGCGGATCTTCTTTTAAAAGGAAATAAAAAGCCTCTGGCTGCCAAGTACTATGGGCTCAGAGATGGAAAAAATTCCAGGACTGTGATCAGAAACAAAGAGGAGTTAGATCAAATCCTGCGAGATTTGGCTGACTGTTCTTATGAGGTGGAAGAAGTCAAGACAGGGGAGAGGGTAAAAAAAGCTCCGATTCCTTTTACTACCAGCACCATGCAGCAGGAAGCTTCCAAAGCGTTGAACTTTTCTACCCAGAAGACGATGCGTTTGGCCCAGCAGCTCTATGAAGGAGTGGAGATCAAGGGAAAGGGAACCTTAGGTCTTATCACTTACCTGCGTACGGATTCCACCCGCGTGGCAGAGGAAGCAGATCAGGCTGCCAGGGCATTTGTGAAGGAACGCTATGGAGAGCCATACGCTGCCAAGGAAGGCCAGACAAAAAAGGAAGGGGCTAAGATCCAGGACGCCCACGAGGCGATCCGTCCTACCGACATTGAGCTGACACCTTCTGCGGTCAAGGATTCCCTTCAGCGGGATCTGTTCCGTCTGTATCAGCTGATCTGGAAGCGCTTTACGGCCAGCCGCATGGCTCCGGCAGTATACGAAACAACTTCTGTAAAGATTGGAGCAGGGCAGCACCTTTTTACTACCTCTGCCTCCAGACTGGCGTTTGATGGTTTTATGTCTGTCTATGTGGAAGCGGATGATGAACAGGAAAAAAACCAAACATTAGGAAAATTGGAAAAGGGAACAATCCTTACATTGGAAACCTTGAATCCCAGCCAGCATTTCACCCAGCCCCCGGCCCATTATACGGAAGCTTCCCTTGTAAAAGCATTGGAGGAGCAGGGGATTGGGCGTCCCAGTACGTATGCGCCAACGATCACTACGATTATTGCCAGACGCTATGTAGTAAAAGAAGCTAAAAATCTGTATGTAACGGAGTTGGGAGAAGTTGTAAACAGAATCATGAAAAACTCCTTCCCCAGCATTGTGGATCCTAATTTTACCGCCAACATGGAATCTCTGTTAGATAAAGTGGCCGACGGTACGGTTGCGTGGAAGACGGTTGTCAGCAATTTTTATCCGGATTTAGATGAAGCGGTGCAGACAGCAGAAAAAGAGCTGGAGTCCGTAAAAATTGCGGACGAGGTATCCGATGTGGTTTGTGACCAGTGCGGACGGCAGATGGTGATCAAGTATGGGCCTCATGGTAAATTTTTAGCCTGCCCCGGTTTCCCTGAATGTAAGAACACGAAACCGTATTTGGAAAAAATTGGAGTCTCTTGCCCGAAGTGCGGGAAAGAGCTGGTGCGGAGAAAAACAAAGAAGGGACGCCTTTATTATGGCTGTGAGGCCAGTCCGGACTGTGATTTCATGTCCTGGCAAAAGCCGTCTACCCAGAGTTGTCCTGTTTGCGGCACTTATATGGTAGAAAAAGGAAATAAGCTGGTGTGTGCCAGTGAAACCTGCGGATTCCGCACAGACAAACCAGAGAAAAAAGAATAAAGAGAAAATGTGCAGCATTTTGCAGATTGGCTCTGAACAGTAATTAAATTTTCTTTAAATAGTCGAAAACTTCAAAAAACTATTGTTATTGCTCAAAAATTATGCTAAAATTCAAGTATTAGTAGAGTATTTGGGCGGATATACCATGTGGATAAGGAGGTTTTCGCAGATGAGTGTTGAATTGCTGGATAAAACGAGGAAAATTAATCATCTATTGCACAACAATAACTCTCATAAAGTAGTATTTAACGATATCTGTAATGTTTTGAGCGAGATATTGCTGTCGAATATCCTTGTGATCAGTAAAAAGGGTAAGGTTCTCGGTGTAGGCATCTGCCCGGGGGTGGATGAGATTGAGGAGCTGATTGAAGATCAGGTGGGGGGATATGTGGATAAGATGTTTAACGAGAGACTGTTAAGCGTTCTGTCTACAAAGGAGAATGTAAATCTTGCCACGCTGGGATTTGCAGAGGAGAATGTGAAAAAATATCAGGCTATCATTACGCCTATTGATATTGCGGGAGAGCGCCTTGGAACCCTTTTCATTTACAAACTGGATTGTCAATACGATATTGACGATATAATACTGAGCGAATATGGGACGACGGTAGTAGGGCTGGAAATGATGCGCTCTGTCAATGAGGAGAATGCAGAGGAAACCAGAAAGGTACAGATTGTGAAATCAGCTATCAGCACCCTTTCTTTCTCTGAATTGGAGGCGATCATCCATATTTTTGAAGAATTGGATGGAAGCGAGGGCATCCTGGTAGCCAGCAAGATTGCTGACCGGGTGGGGATTACACGTTCCGTTATCGTCAATGCCCTGCGTAAATTTGAGAGTGCCGGTGTGATCGAATCCCGATCTTCTGGAATGAAGGGAACTTATATTAAAGTTCTTAACGACGTGGTATTTGACGAGCTGAAAGCCATCAAGGCGTCGAATACAAATTTAAAATAATTTTACACTATGGTTTAGCCATGTACTTTTTTGTCCGTTCAAAGCAGACAAGAATCGTGGGGTGTCTGTCTTAGGAAGATTCAGACAGGAAAATAATCGTGAAAACAAGCGTTGAGCGCATTTTCCCGTCTAAAGCTTCACAAGGCTGAATTGTTACGCGCAGGTTGCAAAAACTTATAAAAGTGCTTGCAACCTGTCTTTTTTTATGGTATAGTTGAAAGGCTGAGAAAAAACACGTCTGTGGATTCTGCGGAACGGTGCTTGTCCCTCATCGGGACAGGTCTTTCGGGAAGTGTCAGAAGCAGGCGGAAGAGTCAGATCCTATACGCAAAGGACTGGCTAAAAACCAAATGGAGGTAAAGAACATGAGCGTAATTTCTATGAAGCAGTTACTGGAAGCTGGTGTACATTTTG
>CABQJX010000061.1 GCA_902464595.1 uncultured Lachnoclostridium sp.
AGGCTCCGGTTTCCGGCTATAAGAGCGCACTAAGAGCCTGAAATGTTTCTAAAAACAGGGACAATATCAAAAACTCGCTTCGCTCAAACAAGTTTGATATTGTCCCTAACAAAACATTTCGGGCCCTAAGGGGCTCTAATAGCCTTCAAAGTCACCTATCAATCCGAATCGAAAAGCTTATAGAAAACTGCGGAAATTCAAGAGAAAATCAAGTGGAAAGGAAAAAAGTTTCAAAAAAGTCTATAAATAAAAATTGGATGTCAGAGAAAAAATAAAAAGCTCGCAAGTCCTGTACCTGCGAGGTTTTAGTAGCGGAAGGGAGATTTGAACTCTCGACACCACGGGTATGAATTTTTCTCCGTTAATTTTTTGACTTCTGCTGATTTTTATAATTTTTGAAAAACCTAGGTTTTATGCGGCTTTCAGAGCTTCTTTGATTTTATAATTTTTGCAGATAATTGCAATTATTATGCGTATAAAAAAATTCTGTCCATAAATAGTCCATAAATAATACGGTTCTATCAGCGGTATAATGCAGCAGCAACAGTATCGGATGCGCGCCTGTCAGAGTGCTGCAGAATGTGTCCGTAGATATTTCCGGTAGTGCTTGGCTGTGCATGGCCGAGCCGTCCGGCAACTGTCACAAGATCAATTCCTGAGCACAATAGGATACTTGCCTGAGAGTGCCGGAATTTATGAGGATATATGTGCGGCAGGTTTTCTGATTTCTCGAAGGTTGCGATCCAGCTGTTAAGACTGCTGGGGTCCATTACAGTACCATTTTTCTGGATGAATAGATACCCATCTCTATTATAATCAGGATCTTCAATATACGCAAGCTCCTTGTCTTGGCGGTCTATGTATTCTTTGAGCAGCGATGCAAGCTCTTCGGAGATACTGATTATTCTTGAGTTATGGCCCTTGGGCGTATCAGCGTAAAGCCCCACACCTTTTATGCGTTGAATATTCTTTTCAATCTTAATCGTTCTGGATGAAAAGGAGATAGCGGTTCTCCGGATTCCGAGGAGCTCGCCGCGCCGGATCCCGGTATCGGCCAGAATGCAGATCATAACCCTGTATTTCATAGGATATTTTTCCAAGGCATATCGTATTTTTATCAGATCATCAATTTCAAAAAAATCAGCTTCTTTTTTTACTACACTTGGAGGTGTTGCCAAATCGGCCACATTCTGAGCCACATCCCCTTTTTTGCGGGCAGTTTCAAGGACAGAATGTAAAAAAGTATGATAGTGATTTATGCTTTTTGGGGATAGGCCGTTTTCTCCCCCAAGGCTTATTACATCGAACAGGTCTGAGAACTTTTTTCCGAGTGCGCTTGAGAGTTTTTCGGCTGTCAGTATGTTTACGTTGCGGCGTTGCATAGCGATACCTACGGTAGTGGGGGTAAGTCCTGCCATGGCCCCAAGCTGTCTGTTTGTAAGCTTCTGCAGGTTGCGCTCAACTAGCAGGCTGCTTTTGGCAACTGCCTTTAAATCCTTGCGGGTATCCTTTTCTTTGAGACTCAAGTAGAAGTTATCCAGGAGTTTTGCAGTCAGCTTGTCAATTCGGACGTATCCAATTTCTTCGTCGATTCTTGGAAGTAAGCTTTCGTAGAAAGCAACGGATTTTTTCTTATTGGAACCTTTGAGCTTGATGTAATGGCGACAGTATTCGGAGAGAGTACTTTTATCAACCGATATCCGTCCCTCTTTGCATTTGAGCTCAAAGGCGCCCATTTCTTTTTCCAATGCTTTTTTTATGGCTTTTTCAGTTTTGTAGGTTTCTGGTACTTTCCATGATTCTGTATATGGTTTGAGCTTTTTACCGGAACTATCCCGGCCGCGAAAAACCTGGATCTGATAAGATACGATTCTCCCGGTTTTATCTTTGTATGGTATTGCAGTAGCCACAATCATTCCTCCTTAAAAATGGGTATAAAAAATACACCTGTACAGGTGTAAGGAGGTGTGGTACAATGTAGGTGGTTAGTCTATATTGTGTCAGACCTCCGGGCCTGTACAGAATTTATCTAAAGCCGTTCAGTGTTGGTAGCACCGGGCGGTTTTTGCTGTTATTGGATCAGTTCGCTGACTGTGATAGTCAGGTCTTTGAAGATATGAACGGTGAGTGGTATGGAAAAAGGCACGATGGTAGGCGCTGCGTCCTCTTCAAAGTGGTAGACTGTGGTGCACTGTTTGGCAGGATCTACGATCCAGTATTCGCGGACGTTGGCATTTAAGTAGAGGCTGGCCTTTGTCACATAGTCATGTTTACGGCTGGAAGGAGACACAATCTCAATGATCAGGTCAGGCGCTCCGTTACACCGGTATCCGTCTAGCTTCTGCGGATTGCAGACTACGGAGATATCGGGCTCTACGTAGGTAGTGTCATTTGCATTGAGATTGACTGCAAAGGGAGCCGGGAGGACCTTGCAGCTGCCGCGCTGATCGGCAATATAGTTTCCGATGATCCGGGATATCTGGAAGGAAAGCTCCTGATGAAACTGGCTGGGTGGAGCCATGTTATAGATCTGGCCGTCAATTAACTCTGCGCGTTCCCCCTCCGGGAGATTCCAATAATCTTCGGCTGTATAATTAGATTTCGATAATAGCATAACGTGCTCCTTTCTAGTCATAGTATGGACAGGTTATAGTGTATTTATTGTCAAGGCGGTGGCCCCTGCGTGGAACAGGGGCGGTTTTTGCGTTATATTTGGAAATTGCTATTTCAAATCTATATAAGTGCCAGATGTTTCTCCAGCGATATTAAGATACACAGTTTCATATGAATATGTATCCAAGTCAATAACTCGAAATTCTACAAGAAAATCATTTTTAGTCTGAGCTCCAAAGGAATTAACGGCAATAACATAACCTTGCACGGCAACATATTCTCCTTTACGTGCCATTTTACATTCCCTCATAGAACTGAATTGAGCACTAGATGGATTCTTTAAATTGGCCGAAACAGCTTCCATTGCAATGGCGTAATATTTTGAATCATTATTCCCTATTTTTCGATCCTCTAAATCATTTTTGGTATAGTTTATAGAATCATCTTTATATAAATTATAATCTCCGCAAATAACCATATACAATTTGTCACTTACAGTGACCTTGAGATTGTAATCGTCGGCTTTAACTTCGAAGAGAGTTCCAGTTGGATTTTTGTTAACAATTATATTTTCGAACCCCATTCCAGAGGTCAGGATGTCAAAGGTACTGTTTGCAGCATCAGCAGTAACATTAGGATTTGCAGTTAGTTGCTTGGCAAACTCCTCTTTTGGGGATAAAGGGGCAACAGATTCAACAGTGG
The DNA here is from genome assembly GCA_902464595.1 of uncultured Lachnoclostridium sp. Lineage (GTDB taxonomy): Bacteria > Bacillota > Clostridia > Lachnospirales > Lachnospiraceae > Enterocloster. Next base: position 3,316 of record CABQJX010000061.1, read on the forward strand.
GAACAAGGGACTCTGTAGACGCCTCAGTAGGGGTTGGCTTTGTTTCCTCTGGAATTGTTTCAGATGTTTTTTCAGAAGTTTCTTCAAAGGTATGTTCGGCGACTACAGTAGTTTCTTGAGTTTCTTGTGAGGATACTACAGTAGCTGTTTTTGGGGGAATTGTTAACCCAAATCCGATAAAACTGAAAATGCAAATACAAGTAAAAACAGCACACAAAACAAGAGTAGGTTTGGCCTTTTGTTTTTTTAATAAGCGTATTACCGCCAGGATTAAACAGACAGGGACACCTATAATTCCAATTATAGTTAGTAAAAGAAAGACATTATTCATACTCATCATCCTCACTTTGTATTTTTTATTAAAACGCCATAGGCTATTTTAATCTCAATTCAATCAATCTTTTCTCATATCCCAAGATATGTGATAATTGATCAATACTATATTGTTGATATTCTGTAAGCGTATCATCATCTATCAATAAATCCATAGCAAATGTATCGGCTTCATTCTCGTATCGGTCGGTATTTAATCCTGTTCGAGTATCCATAAAAATTGTATTTGCTTTTTTGTGCAGAAACATATGCCCCATTTCGTGTGCACATTCAAATGCCTGTTCATGGCGAGATAAATTTTCATCTATGTAAATGATATTGTTACGCTGAAAATATTGGTAAAAGGCCCTGGTGTCGATCAGCGGAGCAAAGATAAGGATTACATTCAATCCTCGAATAATCTCAAATAGATTGCGAGTCTGGTATTTTCGTGCCAAACTGTCCGCTTTCTTTTTTATATCCATAAGCCATCAGTCCTTTTTATATTTTTTAGGTGTGTATTTTTCTTTGTTCTTTTTCTTTGCCAACTCCATGCCGACCTGCATAGCTGAAAGAATAGAGTCAATAGCTTCTTGGGTGGCAGGCTTTCCATCGAACATTAAGCCATCTTGAGAGAGCAGTTGCTCTTTGGTTAGGTCCAATATTTTTTCTATATCGCGTTCATCTTTACTGGTAAGAGAGTTTCTTTCCTCTACTAAGTCAGATTTTGAGACTCCAAAATAATTAGCCATTAGTTCTATTTTATCAATTCGGGGATAAGTTTTTGCATTGACCCAATCTGAAAATGTAGGCATCTTTATTCCTAGAGCATTACAAACTTCAGTCTGCGTTACATCGAATTTATTCATATAGTAACGAATATTTTTTGCCATTATTTCTTTATTTCCAAGATCACTCATGTATGTACCTCCTTCAATGCTTATTATATGGTAAAACCGAAAAAAAATCAATAAAAAATAAAAAAATTCGGGAAAACCATTGACAATTCGGTTAAACCGAAGTAATATATGTTTAAACCGAAGGAGGTGAGGGAAATGGAATCAAAAAGAATACTCCCGGAAACAAAAATGACGCTGAAAATGATAAGGGAGCTTTTAGGGTATACGCAGGAAAACGCTGCAAAATTGATAGGGGTTAGTACAGATACTCTTGGAAATTATGAAAGAGGAAAAAGTTATCCAGATATTCCTGTTTTGAGAAAAATTGAAGAAGTTTATGGAATACCTTACGATAGGATTATTTTTTTACCGTTGGATTTCGGTTTAACCGAAAAGAAAGACTGAGGACGGGAGGTGAGAGAATGGTAACAATGCAGGTTCCCAACTTTTGCACAATTACACAGGTATGTAAAGAGTTGGGCTTTACCTATTACACGGTTTCCTATTGGATTGACCACAATATGGTGAAATGGATACCGGCGGGAACAAAGAAACTGATTAACATGGAAGATTTGAACCGTTTTCTGAACGGAGAAAAAGGAGAAGAAAATGCAAGTAGAAGTAGTTAAATGCCAGACATTAATGGAGCCTAAGACCTATGATGAGCTGGAGGCAGAAAACACCTGGCTCAAGGGGGCCCTCAGGGAATCCCGCCGGGGTAAGGAACAGATCGAGCGGGATATGAAGAAGTGGATCTTTTTATCCAGCCTGTTGGGGACGCTGACCGTGCTGCTTTTAAGCGGCGTGATCACGGTCCCAGGGGTGTAGAAGGGAGGTGAGGTGATGATTAAGGGCGCTAAGAGCATAGCAGAGTATGCGATCCGTAAACATTTGGAGCAGGAAGGCTTTGTAATGGAGTGTTTTACACTGGAAATGACAGGACTGCATGAAGCAGAGCTAAAAGACGGATCCGGCGACTGTTTAAAGCTGATATATAATCCGCAGACACGAACTGTTATTGCGGTATAGAGGAGGTGAAAGCGATGGAGAAGGACGTCTGCGGAACCTGCCGCAGCAAGAATTGGTGCATAGAGCGGAGCAGGCTGTATCCGTGCCTGAGTTACAAGAAGAAAAAGGACCTGCACAGCGGCAACTGTGGTAGGTCCAGAAACTAAAAAAATCAACACTCTCTATTATGAGGGAGAACAGGAGAAAAATCAATGGTAAACACAACAATTTCGTATGATGAGGTCAAAAGGACAGTTGAAAGCGAGATCGCTTTTGCAATCTGTCTGACAGGCAATAAGGAGAAGGACGGAGTGGAAACAACGGTGATCTGCATTGGCGAGAGAAAAAATATATCCTCAGATGTTTTTATTGAATGTCTTGCTAAAAATATGGTGGATACAGTTAGCTCTTTGGCTGTTGATGATTTAGGAGCTGCACATGCACTGATGAAATTAACCCATATCGTGGGTGAAGAAGCAAAGGAAAAATGCTTGGAAAGGCTGTCCCAATGACCCGCCCCAGTACATACCCCGGCAGCCAGGTCAGGATCACTTCCCCCTTCTTCCTGCTGGCCTGCAGCTGTGGGCTTCGGATGTGGTCCCTCCTTGGGGAGGTCACTCCATGTTCGAACTGCGGGAAGCTTATGAGGAGGGAGGAAACGGCGGATGTATTACAAAGGCATAGGGCCTGAGGCTGGGACGATTGTAGAAGAAGATCAGGCATATCAGTATGCGTTGGAACGGTGTGCAAATGCCACCCCGGAAGAAAAGCAGGAGTTTGTGGACTGGTATTATTCCGGGAACTGGGATGAGATAGAGGAGGAAACATGATGGAACATGGAATGAATATTTATGAAGGTGTGGAAAACAGGCAGGTATCCGGCAGAGGCGTGGGTACTGAGATGATGGTCTCCCGCCAGGCGCAGGAGGTGCAGGCGGCGATGGTGATCGCTAAAAAATTCCCCCGTAACGAGGTGGAGAGTTACGGCAGGATTATGAGGGCCTGCCAGAGAAAGAGCCTTGCAGAACAGGCGATGTATGAATATCCCAGAGGCGGGACGAAGGTAACCGGTCCGTCCATCCGCCTGGCAGAGGCCATGGCACAGAACTGGGGAAATTTGGACTTTGGTTATATTGAGCTGGAGCAGAGAAGCGGGGAAAGCCAGGTCATGGCGTATGCCTGGGATCTGGAGACCAATACCAGGCAGACGAAGGTTTTCTCTGTTCCCCACATCCGCAGTACAAAGAAGGGAAACACCGTTTTGGAGGATCCAAGGGATATTTATGAGCTTGTGGCCAATCAAGCAGCCCGCCGGGTGCGTGCCTGTATCCTTGGCATTATGCCCGGAGATGTGATTGACTCTGCAATTGCCCAGTGTGAGCAGACGCTGATCGGGGATGTGAAAGCTCCGTTAATTGATCTGGTGCGGGATATGGCGGAGATCTTCCAAAAGGAATTTTCCGTGCCTTTGGAAGCCATTGAAGCTTATATTGGCTGTAAGTCCAAGGCATTTACCATGAATGATCTGATCCGGCTGAAAAAGGTGTACAAATCCCTGAAGGATGGAATGGCAAAACGGGAGGATTATTTCGATATGTCGGATCCGTCCCGTCAGGAAAAGGCGGAGGTTAAAAACCCGTTTGAACCCAAGGGCGGAAAGGCATCAGGAAAAGATTCTGATAAGAAGGGAAAGCTACAGGAGGCAGAAAAGAAGGGGGAGGCAGAAAAGCCGCAGGAAGAAACCGGAACCCAGCCGCCAGATGAGATCCCGGAGGCCCCGTTCCGGTAGAAGGAGTGAGTGATGGTACTGACAGAACAGAATTATTACGGGAGAGAAGCCAATGAGTGCTTCTTCTCCGTCTCCCAGTACAAGGATTTTGTGAAGTGTGAGGCCATGGCCATGGCAAAGATCCGTGGGGAATACGAGCGGCCTGTCACAAGGGCCCTTCTGGTCGGCTCCTTTGTGGATTCCTATTTTGAGGGGACGCTACCGGAGTTTATGGGGGAGAACCCCGGGATCTTCACCCGTAAGAAGGAACTGAAAAGTGAGTTTAAGAAAGCCAATGAGATCATCGGACGGGTGAAGTCAGACCCCTTGTTTATGCAGTTTATGGGGGGAGAAAAGCAGGCCATTATGACCTTTGACCTGTTTGGGATCCCGTGGAAGATCAAGATGGACAGCTACCTGCCCGGGGTCTGTATCACGGATCTTAAGGTGGTGGCAAACTTCAAAAGCCTCCCCCTCTGGCGGTATGACCTGCAGGGGGCCGTGTATCAGGCAGGGGTTCAAACTGTGACCGGGGAGCAGCTCCCCTTTTATCTGGCGGCGGCAACGAAGGAGCGGGTGGTCGATCTGGATATATTCCAGATCCCGCAGACCACCTTAAACCTTGCCCTGGATGAGATCCGGTATAACCTGGATCATTTTGCGCAGGTCAAGGCCGGCATGGTTCCGCCGAAATACTGCGGGAAGTGTGATTACTGCAAGTCTATAAAGGCTGCCTCCATACGCAACTATAATGAACTTTTGGATCTATAAGGAGTGTGGACATGAAACTGGTAAAAATATGGACAGACCGGGTGCAGATCCGGACGAACCTGGCGGAATTTCAAAACATCCGGATTAATGACCTGATGAAGGTGTCAGACGGAAAGGCCGCTCTTGTAACTATGGTTACAGGCCTTACAGATACGGATGGCGGGGAACGGATCGGGGAGGAGGATTTCCTGGCAGAGATTACGGGGGTCAAGAACATCGACTGTACGATTATCGGGAGCCTGAAAGACGGGAAGTTTTTGAAAGCCATTGATACATACCCGACTACCCGCGTGCAGATCGAGCCGATTGGGGCAAATGAATTGGAAACGATGATTGCAGGCCCGGAAGGATCCGGTTTTCGGATCGGAACATATGCGTCATACGGCTGCGGGGCCTGGGTGGACGGAAATAAATTCTTCCAGCGCCACGCCTGTATTGTGGGAAATACCGGCTCCGGCAAATCGGAGACCGTGGCAAAGATCCTGGAAGAGACAGCAAAGCTTCCTGGGGCCAATGTGATCGTATTTGATATCCATGGAGAGTACAGCAGCCTTTCTTATGCATCCAATATCCGGATCGGGGAGGAGTTCCACTTCCCGGTATGGATGTTTGGTTTCCAGGACATTGTGGCGAATATCCTTAAGATCCGGGAAGAATCCGCCACCACAGTCATGACAGCGCTCAGGAAAGCCTATTATGCGGTATGCCCGGAAGGGAAAGAGAATAAGCCAGTGTATTTCAGCTACAGGGCACTGATCCAGAAAATGGAGGAGATGGACAGCCAGGTGATAGGGACCGGGGAGTATTACAAGACCGGGGATAAGGCAGGAATGCCGAAAACGGTTAAGGGGGAGTACAATGGCAAGCTTACAGGCACGGTGAACCTCCTGAGGGACCGGATGCTGGACAGCCGTTACGGTTTCCTCTTCCACGGGGAGTCGCAGTCCTACCTTTACGATTTGGCGGAGGCACTTTTAGGAGGGGACAAGCCTGTAAAGAACATAGACCTTTCCGCCGTTCCCCATGATGTGGCGCTGACGATCATCGGAGTGCTGACAAGGCTGGTTTTTGACTTGCAGCGTGAGCAGGATATGGACCATATCCGCCCGGTGACGATTGTATGTGATGAGGCACATGTATATATCCCTGATAATTTCCAGCTGACGGCCAGCCAGCGCCGCATGGTGGAGGTGTTTGAGGATATCGCCAAGGAAGGCCGCAAGTTCGGGATCACGCTTTTCCCGGCGACCCAGAGGCCCTCGGAGCTTAACCGGACCATCGTGGCCCAGTGTGCCAACATGATTATCGGCAAGCTTAATAATGACAATGACAAACAGCTCATCAAGGGGATGCTTCCGGACGGGGACGACCAGATCATCGATTCGGTTACGATGTTTAACCCGGGTGAAGTCCTGATCGTTGGGGATGCGGTGCCGATCCCGCTTAAGATCAAGGTGGAGCTTGCAAAGGAGCGCCCGGTATCCCGTACGGTTGATTTCTGGGATGAGTGGAGCCGGGGCTGTGATGTAGATGTGGCAGAGCTGGTAGACCGGTATCTGTGAAAGGAGGTGAGTATCGTATATGGCGATTACATTTGACAGTATCGCGAACGGGGAGCTAGCGGAAAAGTTCAAGATGGCCTTATCCCAGATCGGGCGTAATATCTTGGATCCCAACATGGATCCTGAGGCAGCACGGGGAATGACCATTCAATTAAGCTTTAAACCCAAGGCCAGCGGGGTGATTGATATTAAGTTTGATGTCAAGACCAAACTGGCTGGATTCCAGAAGTCGGAAACCACCTTTTTGGTAGGGCAGGACACCAGGACGGGGCGCATTGAGATGTCTGAATACGGCAATAACCGTGCCCAGGTGGAGGTTTTGGGAACGATCCCGGCCGCTGCCTATGAGGAAACATCGTCCCGTGGATCCGCCCCAGCAGGATTCGACCCGGATACAGGGGAGATCTACCAAGGGGCAGGAAAAGGCCCGATCGATCTTCGGGCAGTAAACCAATAAGAGAAAAGGAGTATCAAAGACATGTTACAAGGATTAAAAGACGCATTAGAACACGTGGAAGGATTGGCAAGGGAAAATGAAAAGACACAGGTCATCGAGATCTGCGGCCATACATACGCCAACAAGGCTTTGAAAAGGTATGATAATGCAGACAAGGCAAAGGCGCTGGAGGCTTCCAGCCTTACGGCCCTGATCGACTACATCGGGGCTTGCCATGGGGAGTTCCCGAAGGATACGGATATGATCATCCATATCGTGAACCCCAAGCAGGTGCGCTTGATCTCCGCTTTGGACGCAGAGCGGACCAGAGAGTGCCTGTTTGAGGTGACGGGGGAAGTGAACGAGTTTCACTTCGGCCATTGGTACGATCAGGAGGCGTTCATGATCGAGCTGCAGGCCAACTTCCAGCCAAGCGAGGATCTGGCGCTGGTCCAGAAGATGGCAGGAAATGTGGAGCGTAAGAACGATCAGAGCTACGCGGACGATGGGATTTCCCAGGTGGCCGTTATGACCGTAGGTGCAGCAGCCAAGGCAGATGTGAAGGTTCCGAATCCAGTGACACTGATCCCATTCCGTACCTTCCAGGAGGTGGAGCAGCCAGCCAGTGCATTCGTGTTCCGTGTGGGAGACAAGGGGGAGCCTACCTTTATGCTCCAGGAGGCCCAGAACGGCCTTTGGAGGAATGAGGCGGTAGCAAATATCAAGGCATATCTGGCGCGGGAAGTGTCCCATATGCAGCCAAATGTAAGAGACCGTATTACGATCATCGGATAATCGGATAAGAAGTACCGCCTTTTGTCAGGATTTGATATGTCACGATAGGAAATGACCAGAGGTGTTGGCCGGGGCGGCCTGGGGTTTGATACTTTCTGACCGCCGCCCCTTTTTTTGAAACAGGAGGATCAAGTGGGAAAGTCACAGAGGGAAAAGGGCAAGCGGGGAGAGCGGGAGCTGGCCGGGATCCTGAGGGAGTATGGTTACGACTGCCGCAGGGGGCAGCAGTACTGCGGGGCAGCCGGTGACGCAGACGTGGTAGGGCTCCCGGGGATCCATATCGAGTGCAAGCGGGTGGAACGGCTGAACCTGTTAGACGCGGTACTGCAGGCAGTCCGGGACGCGGCCGAGGGGCTCCTTCCGGCGGTATTCCACCGGAGGGACCGGTGCGAATGGCTGGTGACCATGCGCCTGGGGGACTGGATCCAGATTTTTAAGGACGCCCAGGCATGGAGGGAGTTAAAAGAGAAAGAAGGGTAGGTAATGGCGAGACAGCAGAAAGCAGGTCTTGATTACTTTCCCTTAGATGTCAATATTTTTTCGGATAATAAGATCCGGATCCTGAAAGCCAGATATGGCGTGAACGGGGTCTCGGTATATATCTATTTACTCTGTGAGATCTATAAGAACGGCTATTATATGCAATGGAATGATGATTTAAAATTCATCTTGGCTGATGAGCTGAATCTCACAGATGGGTTTATAGAGCAGGTGTTGAAATTCTTACTGGAACGGTCACTGTTTGATGGCAAACTTTTTCAGTCGGACACTATCCTCACCTCACCCGGAATACAGAGGAGATACCAGCTCGCAGTAAAAGAGCGGGCGAAGAAAACTCCGATCCGGATAAAGGGTTTCTGGCTTTTGGAAGCGGAAGAAACGGAACCCTTTATTAAAGTGAACCCTGATTTTGATTTTTCCAAGAATTTAGCTGATTGTTCCGGGAAAAATAACGATAATTCCCAGAAAAATGACACAAAGGAAAGTAAAGGAAAGAAAACAAAAGAAAATAAAAAGATATGCTCGGAGCTGGAAACCAGCCCTCGCCCGGACGTGGCTTATCATCTCCCACTGCTCGATGGATCCTTTTATCCGGTTATGCCGGAAGAAGTGGAGAAATACCGGGGGCTCTATCCGGCTGTTGATACGGGACAGGAGTTTCGCAAGATGATCGGCTGGCTGGATGCGAACCCAAAGAACCGGAAGACCCAGAGGGGGATCCTAAAATTTATTAATGGCTGGCTGGCAAGGGCCCAGGATTCCGCAAGGCCTGTGGGTCATACCGGATCCTTGCAGGCAGGAAAGAACCGGTTCCATAACTTTGAGCAGCGGGACACGGACTATGACGCCCTGGTCTTACAGAGGACACAGGAGTTTTTGAGGGAGGGAGAAACAGATGGATGAGGAGGCTTTTACTCCGGAGACAACGGGGATTGGGAAAATGGAACAGCTGGTCCCGCTGTGGTATCAGGGTGTGACCCTGGAAGATGCAGAGGTTTACATACAGGCAAACTTACAGAGCGCAGCCCGCAGCGTGATTGCGATCGGATACTACCTGAAATGCGTGAAGGACGGGGAACTGTACCAGGAGGCTGGATTTGACAACATCAATGAGTATGCGGCAGCCCGTTTCGGTTTTTCCAGATCCAATACCAAACGGTATATCGATCGGTGTATTAAGTTTTCCAGCGGAGGGAACAGCCCGGTATTAGATGACCGGTACAAGGATTTCAGCCGGTCCCAGCTTCAGGAAATGCTGGATCTGGATCAGGAGCAGCTGGAGCAGGTGACCCCTGATATGACGGTACGGCAGATCCGGGCCATGAAGCAGCCCAAGGAGGTCCCGTATGTGGAGCTTCCGGGGCAGATCAGCATTGCAGACTTTCCTGGGATTGAGCCGGAGGATTTTTCTGCTGTATCAATGGCTGGATCAGACGGGATTACCTTAACGGTATCGACCGCACCAAACTATGAGGTCTCCGTGGAAGATCTGTTGCCGGAGCCGGATCCTCTGCCAGACCCTCTGCCAGCGGAGAGCGTTGCGACGTCGCAACGGGAAGATGGCTCATGCCTGTACCGGCCGGAATTTCTCTGTACTCTGGAGGAGGACGCGAAAAGGAATCCCGGAACCGGCGAGGATTGCTCGAATCATTGCTGTTGGAACTATAGTCAGCGAGAGGATTGCAAGATAGAGTGTGTTGCGTCGGAAACACGGCCGGCCCCTCAGCTATCAGCCTACGGGACGCCCAAGCGGGAATATCTGGCAGACAGCCTGATTGCCGCAGCAGGGTGTGAGATCCGGCAGAAAGACCGGTGGTGTGTAGAAGCACCCTGTGGGAATCCGTTCCCATGCGAGATTCTCCACGCCGGTCTGGTGGATATACGGGAACTTGTAAGAGATACCTGCGAGTTCGTGAACCATGATCTGGCCTATCACAGAACCGGGGACGGGGAGCCAAGCCCCTGCTGTAAGCATTGTAAGAACCCCTGTGAATATATTTGCGGGCGGGCTATGAGGGCGTTGGATCAGGAACTGCCTGCTGCAAAAGTGCAGCAGAATGAGGAAATCCGCTGCGAAAATAGTAGCTGGGAAGAACCAGAGGAAGCCATGACGTCGCAACGGGAGGAAGCCACTGAGCCTACCGATATGAATCTGCTCCGGGAAATGCTGGAGAGAGAAAAAGGTTATCTGGAAGAAATGATAGCGGTTGATAAGGTAGAACCTTTACCGTCAGAGATGATCCGCAAGAAAAAGATTCTGGTTGCGGCCCTTGCAGGTATGCTGTGTGATCTGGAACAGCCGGAACCAGAAGAACCGGAACAGCCGGCACTTCCAATCATGAAAAATAATGACCAGCGCAAAGCGTGGCTGAGGGATTATCAGTCCTGGGGGCTGTGGTATACAGATGATCACATCGGGGCCCGGTATTACAAGTATGATTTTGAGAACAGGGCAAGGCTGATCGCAGAAGCATACACCCATCATAATGAATTTACTGGCCTGGACTACGAAGCCTCATACCTGCATTTGATAGGAGGACCGCAGCCAGAACCACATCCGTCTGGGGCTTACGGAAGATGGCAGCGTCATGAGACATACAGCCGGTATCCGGACAGTGAGACGGAGCTGGTGGAGTTTTTGAAGGCATTGCAGAGAGGGAAATAGATATGGCTAAGATATGGACACAGGGCAAGGAGCGGTTTATGTGCCCGGTATGTAAGAATGAGGAGATTGAGCTGGGGCAGAAATACTGCCAGATATGCGGTGAGCCTCTTGAATGGGAGGAGAGGTTGCCGGAAAAAGGGGACTACAGTCTTGGCTACGGTAAATCATTCTGAATGGATCAGCGATTATGACACTGACTGGATTCCGGAAGAAGAGAAGAAGATTAAAAAATAAAACGAGTGAAAGGAGCTGGAACCTCCGGCCGGGGTAATGCTATAGCAGGTTCCTTTTGAAAAAATGGAATACGTTAGAAAAGTAAAATGTGAGATATACAGAGACAATATGCAGAACTACAAGAAATATGCCATACCACCGGCACAGCTTATCATAGCAGATGTACCGTATAATGTCGGAAAAAATTTCTACGGTTCAAATCCCTCTTGGTATATCGGCGGGGATAACAAAAACGGAGAAAGTAAGCTTGCAGGTAAAGCAGCTTTCAATTCGGACTTCAATTTTAATTTGTATGAGTACTTCCATTTCTGTTCAAAGATGCTCAAAAAAGAAGATACCAGACCAATACAGAGAGGCAGAAGCAGTAATTCTCCTTGTATGATTGTATTTTGCAGTTTTGAGCAGATCCAGACATTGATTAAGGCAGCAGAAAAACACGGTTTCGTAAATTACATACCATTGGTTTTCTGTAAGAATTACAGTCCGCAGGTGTTAAAGGCAAATATGCGGATCGTAGGAGCGACAGAATATGCCCTTGTGCTGTACCGAGACCGGTTGCCAAAATTCAGAAACGGCGTGAGGACGGACGAGAATGGAAAGAACATTCCGGGAACGGGGCACATGATTTTCAACTGGTTTACTTGGGAGCGTGACGGAAAAGAGATCCCAAAGATTCACCCGGCGCAAAAGCCGGTAAAAGTGTTGAAAAATCTGATAGAAGTCTTTACAGATCCGGGAGATGTTGTGATTGATCCATGTGCTGGTAGTGGAAGCACTTTGAGAGCTGCGGCAGAACTTGGAAGAAGTGCCTTCGGGTTTGAGATTGACCGCACATTTTATCAAAGGGCGAAGTCTGAAATGCTGGCCTGGGAACCAGATGATCAGATCAGTATGTTTGATACAGTAAATTAAGGTTTGGAGGTAATGATGCAGAAGAAAGATACATACACCAGAGAAGAAGTAATTGAGATGTTGAAGGAGATGCAAAAAGAGACAGCACACACCAATGGATTTTTTGCCGGACATGTTACTCAGTTATGGGTGATCAGAACCATGCTTGGTAAGAAAATTGAGGAACTGGGCGGCGAAGGCATCCAGGTCACAATCGTATAAATAGAATTTGAAAATTAACCGCCGCACTCTCGTGACTTTAGTCGGGAGTTAGGCAGTAAGATTTTTCAAAAACCTAGATTTTTGTTAATTTCATTAGAAAAATCTTACTGCCTGCGAAGGTAAGATTGGAGCTTGAGGCAAACGTCCCTCAGACATCTAAGAGAAGCCAGGGGGCGGCCAGGCTTGCAGACGACCGGATCGTCCAACTTACAGGGTTTTTAAAGGCAATAGGGGAACAAAAAAGGAGAAGAAAATCATGTGGAACAAGAAGAACCCTCATCTGGAGTATGCCATAGCACTCCTGAGGAGGCA
>CABQJX010000062.1 GCA_902464595.1 uncultured Lachnoclostridium sp.
AGTCGGGGCTAATACTTAAAGTTTTTCGGGACATTTTCAAAAACGCTTGACACAATTATTTTTAAATTTTTTATAACTTTTTTATAGGAGAAAAATGTAAAAGTAAATTCTGGTTCTTTCTCCGCAAAGAGGGGGACGGAGAAATCATTCCCCCTCCCCATTCCCTGAGGCAGTACTCTTTCCTATCTGGCCCGGAAGGAAGCACACTCTGTCTGCTCACACTGGCAGGCCTTGCCGCCGCCAATGGAGATCTTGTCCGCCTGACAGCGGCAGTCCTCATTGTAAACGCAGCTTACCGCCTCGCAGGACACCTCCAGACTGGTCTCCGGCGTCTTAAACAGGTTTTTAAATGCATTTCCCCTGTTTTCATCAAAACTTGCACAGCAGGTCTCACCTGCATGTTTGGCCTGCCCTCCTTCCACCAGGATTGCTCCCTTGCAGCAGCAGTTATCTGCATTGTGCAGACATGTCTTCACATCACATTCCAGCTTTGTCATAAATGGTTCCTCCTTTTCACAGACGCAGGATTCGTAGCTCATTCCTGATCTTTTTCTATTTTCCTTTCCTGATTTCCGGAAAACAGAATATCTGCGCCATTCCTTGCATCTTGACAACAATACCCGGGAAGCACGGTTTAAGACCATGATCCCAGAAATGACAAAGCTAGTATACCCATTCTACAATCGCTCATTCATACGCCGCAGCGCTTCTATACAGGCTCCTTCTGTCCCGTCCATATGATAAAGCTCCCCTTGAGTGACAAAGGTGTATACCTGTATATCGTCTACACAGAGGCCCTCTCCTCCCTTTGCAGAGATGGTCAGATCGGAGGGGCTGCAGTTTGACAGCTTTAATTCCACAGTATGGCTTCCCTCTGCCTGAGCCGTCTTACTTTTTCCTCCTGCCCGCACCGTAACCTGACAGGGAAGCTCTGCCCATACCTTAAAACGGACATAGGTATCTTTCCCCGTGTTCCCCGTCATTCTGTTTCCCAAATTTTGATAAATACTTCCTCCAGCTGGCAGAAAGGCCTGTTTTCCAGTCTCTCCTTCACGTATACAGCTTCCTCCCCAAAAACGCCATCCCTGTTCTCCCAAGGCAAACTGGGCATTAAACAGTTTATTGTCCCCATAATCCCGGTAAGTCCAGATCCCATACCCCATAGTAGACGAAGCCAGGATCGGGGCCACTCCCTCCAGATAAGCATCTTTTTCGCTGTCCATCAACTGGGCATTATGCTCAAATCCCACTGTATTATCTGTAAAAAGGAACTGATCCAGATAAATAGGTTTACCTCCCCCATATCCTTTTAGGCGGTTCAGGAAAGGCGGAAGCTTTTCCAAAGCCTCCTGGGCTGTAACCCGTTCATAATGATTGATAAATCCCATGGGAATGCCGTACATAGCGCTTGTATAGGAGGCAGACTGACAGGAAAAGGTAGAGGCATGCATAAATCCTTCCTGGCCTCCATCCGGCGTTTCCACTGGATCCACATCCAGCCTTACTTCCATGGAAAGATCTGGAAATACCTTTTGACTGTCTGCCAGAAGATCATTTAAAAATTGGTCATAAAATTGATAAAACAGCTTTCTGGCCGGCGACTCTTTTGGCGGAAAATAAATATCTTCGTAAGAGGCAATGGAATGTCCATAGAGAATCTCAAGCTCCTCTAACGCTGCATGTTCCCTGACATAATCCACATAACCACAGGATTTTGCCAGCTGCCTGCTCTTTATTCCGTTTCCAAGAGAAGCGCTGGTATCCACAAAATTCCAGAAATCCTCCCAGGTAAGGAACCCTCCGCAAAAATTAGAGTGGGCGCTTGCCGCTTCATACAGCCGTTTTACATATTCAAGCCATGCTTCCCTCTCCTTCCCGTGTTCCATCAGTTTTTGATACCTCTCCAGCACATTTCCTCCGTCGTAATAATCCCAGGTATATCCCACTCGCAGCATAACTCCCAATTCCTTCCCAGCTGCTGCCTCCATCACCCGGTCAAGCTTTTCCCACGGATATGGATTGTAAACGCAGGGAGACATGGCTGGCTGAAACTCCCTCCACGGAACAGCTAAAATAATACTGTTAAAACCATCCTGACGAATCTGCTCCAGTTCAGCCTCCATATCCACACTCTCGCTGTTCCAAAAATTGATCACCCAGTCATTGGAATAATAGGTAGCTGACTTTAAATACCCTGACTGTCCCTTTGCATACTCCTCTGCCCGGGCAAACCCGCTTCCAAACAGAAAAGCAGCTCCTGCCAGAAAAAGACTGCCAATCACCGCTGTTCCTTTTGCAGAATGGGCTGCAAAAAAACATTTTACCGGGTGTTTTATCTGGTGTTTTATCTGATGTTCCATTTTACCTATCATCCCTTCCTCCCCGTTTCAGCTCCGGCCATACAGTGAGCATCATCGTTCCAAAGCAGGCTGCTCCGCCAATAAAATTAGATATTGGTTCCGCCATGAGGATCCCGTCTGTTCCCATTCCAAACACCGTTGGCAGCAGAAGGATCAGGGGGGTCACGATGATCACCTTGCGGAAAATGGAGAAAAACACTGCATATTTTGATTTTCCCAGTCCTACAAAAACAGCCTGTCCTGCAAACTGTAAGGACATCATAAAGAATCCAAAAAAGTAAATGCGCATAGCCGGGACGCCTGCTGCAACCAGATCCCCTTCCCGGTTAAACATACGGATAAAAAACTCTGGGAACCAGTCCACTGCAGCCCAGACTGCGATCGTATATAAAATACACGCTGCAGACATAAAGACAATTCCCTGACGGACTCTTTTATACTCCCCTGCCCCGTAATTAAAACCAAGAACAGGCTGAGTACTGTTGGTGAGCCCGCTCACCGGCATGGATATAACCTCTCTGACTGAATTGATCACGGTCATGATCCCTACATACAGATCGCCGCCAAACTGCTGGAGCATGGCATTATACATTACCTGGACCAGGCTGTTGGTAATAGACATAGTAAAACCGGACATGCCAAGTCCCAGGATTTTAAGGATCCGTACCGGATCCAGCTTCATGGCTGATGGCTTCAGACGCAAAATAGCCCGGTTTCCGGTCAAAAAAGACAGGATCCATACAGCGGAAAGAAGCTGGGATAAGATCGTTGCCAGTGCGGCTCCCTTTACCCCCATGCGGAACACAAAAATAAACAGAGGATCGAGAAGAATATTGGCTGCCGCCCCCAAAAGGACCGTCATCATACCCACGGTCCCAAAGCCCTGCGAATTGATAAAGCTGTTCATACCAAGGCCGATCATAACGAAAATATTTCCCAAAAGATAAATGGTTATGTAAGCATCCGCATAAGGAATGGTGGCATCGCTGGCTCCGAACAGATAAAGCATGGGACGCTTAAACATTAAGCCAAGAACGGTCAAAAGAATCCCTACCGCTGCCATCATTACGAAAGAATTTCCCATAATGGCTTCCGCCTCGGCTTCATTCCCCCTCCCCCTCTCAATGGAACACAGGGGGGCTCCCCCCATGCCAAACAAATTGGCAAATGCTATGACAATGGAAATAATGGGGAGACATAATCCAAGTCCCGTAAGGGAAAGGGTAGCGTTTTCAGGGATCATGCCAATATATATACGGTCTACGATATTGTAAAGCACATTGATAAGCTGGGCCAGGGTCATAGGAAGAGCCAGCTTTAAGATGCTGCCCACAACACTTCCCTTAGAAAAATCATTCTCTGCCATGATCGGCTCCCTCCACTCTTTTTTCCAGCTCCCGAAGATCCTCCGGCCGATCCACGTCCAAAAGTTCTTCCGGCCGGCACTCCATCAGCCATAGATCCTGGGGATAAGCTTTCATCAGGACGCTGCCTCCCCGATCCCCCTCCAGGCTTAAAAGCTTGTCTCTGTAAAAACTCCGGAAAATGGCAGGATTTCCCCTTCTGCTTTTGGAACACATGGCCCCCATTCCCTTTCCTGAGGCCCCAAACCCTTTCACAAAAGCGGCGACTGTCTCCGGCCTCATACACGGCTGATCTGCCACAGAAAACAGAAAAGCTTCGTTATCCTCCCCGGCTGCTCCTGCTCCCAGCTTCAAAGAGGCGGTTATCCCCTCTTTACTGCGTCCATTGTATACAGGATAAAATCCCATTTTCTTCCCTTCCTGCAATATCTCCTCATACTGGCTTACCACCAAAAGCTCTGTCTGGATCCCTTCTGTCTGAAGATCCCTTGCTGCCTGCAAAAGGCAGGTAAGCCCATGACGGTACAGCTTTTCCCCCTGAAACAGAGCGGTAAGCTTATTCGAGCCAAACCGGCTTCCAAAGCCAGAGGCCATATAAATGAGCGCAATCTTCCTCATCTTTTGCTTCTCCCTTTCCTTCTCAATTCTCTGCTTATCTTCCTTAGAACAGATGGGCTGCCTCTCCCTGTGCCAGCTCTCCTGTTATAACTGCCAGAGGCTCTTTGATATACCTGGTCATTTCCTCTGCCTCCTCTGCCAAAGCCTTTGTATCCGCCTGATTCCATACAGGGATCACAGGGATCCCGGGATACTGTTCCCGAAGGGGCGTCAGGTATCCGCCTTTCATCAGGCAGGCCATATCTTCCCGGCTCACGATCCATTCCTCCCCTTTGAAGGGGCGTTCCCACTGCTCCAAAACCGCTGCGGCTTCCTTTATGCGCAGACAGCATTCCTGCCCCTTTCTTCCAAGGCAGGAAAAGCCGCTGATGCAAAGGATCCCATCGGTTTTCTCCGGTATCACAGGTTCCCCTTTTCCTGGTACTTTTAAGGGCAGTCTCCTGGAACCGTCCGCCTCCACAAGCACCAGATCTGCCATTGACACTGCCTGGTTATATGTCTCCTGAGAAACAGCCCCTATTTTTCCATTCCCTGCCAAAGTCCCCGCCACTGCCAGGCCATATCGTTCCAACAGTTCACCAATGAGGGATAGCTCTCCTGTGAGCGCGCCAAATCTTTCCGGGCAGGCCATATGGGTCGTTGTGGTGACCAAAACCTTCATCCCCATTCCCATGGCTTCCCAGGCCATACGCCGGATCAAGGACGTTTTTCCTCCTGCCCCCACAAAAGACAGGACCAATGGGTTCTCCCCTTTCCTCCGCAGGCCCGGCTCTATGGCTTTCCACAGGCCCATATACTCCCTCAATACAGTGGTTTTGTCCAATCCTTCCTGTTCATATCGGTATGATCTCATATTCCTCTCCGTATTCTATGATCTCTGCTTTCTGTGATCTCTGCTTTCTGCGATCTCTGCCTGCTGCGATCTCTGTGTTCCCTGCTCCTATTTTTCCATACTATTCTAACACAAAATGACGAAAACAGCAAAATACAGCCGGAAAACAGGTTTCTCCTGTCCTCCGGCTGTATCCCATTCCATTCTATCCTCCTGTGCCGCCTATACAGATGTCAGCCCAGGTTTTATCCTTATACGCAGATCTTACTGTCTCACGCCATTTTTTAATACGCTGTACAATTCTAATCCAAACAGTCCAAACACCAATGCGGTTGCCACTACTGCCATTTTTGTCTCCTCCTAAGATTCAGTTTCCCTTGATGTGATATCATCATTATAGAAAAAAAGAATGGAAAGCGCAATCCGCATTGTATCTAATCTTTTGGTTCATCTGCACCTTGTTTTTGTGCATGATACAAAAAATTTTAGGTATCTAAATTTTTTTGTATTTTCCTGTGCGTTTTGCCCGCTCCATGATCAATTCTCCTGCAATGCTCACAGCGATCTCTGCCGGAGTCTCTGCCCCAATGGCTGTTCCAATGGGCATATGACAGCGCTGGATCTCCTCCAGGGAAAAACCGTCGCTCAAAAGCTTATCTGTGACAACGCGGATCTTATTGCGGCTTCCCATCACACCGATATAAAACGGATGGCAGGCCAGAGTCTGCCGCTGCACATAGTAATCAAACTGATGTCCTCTGGTCATAATACACACATAGTCTCTTGGCCCAATCGAAACATAATCCCCGATTTTTTCCAAATCTCCTACGATGATCCGCTCTGCCTGGGGAAATACCTGGGGATTGGCAAATATTTCCCGGTCATCCATGACCACACAGCGAAATCCCACATGAGCCAGCATGGGAACCAGCTCCTGAGCCACATGGCCGCCTCCAAAGACATAGACCATCCCCGCCTGGATCAAAGGCTCTGCGTAATAGAAATGGCCGTCCAGCTCTGCTTTGAGGGGATGTCCCAAAAAAAGCTGTTCCTCCATCTCTTTCCAGCCCCGGCTTTCCCCGCTTTCGTGAACGCCTTCCGGTCTCACGCCTTCGTCTCCCAGGCCTTTCAGACCCTCCAGGCCTCCCCAGGCACTGTAAAGTCCCATCTGCCAGTTTTTCTCATCCGTAAGATCCAGCAAAAGCCAGCTGTCCTGATCCCGCTCCATGGCACAGAGAATCTGGCCCCACAGCAGCTCCATTTTCTCATCTCCCGGCTGCAGAAACTGAAAATATACCTGGGCATCCCCGCCGCAGACCATTCCTATATCTGCCGCCTGGCTTCTGGTCAATGTGAAATCCCGGAAAAAAGACTGCTCCTCCTCCATAGCCTCAAGAGCGGCCTGGATTGCCTGATACTCCACAGCACCTCCGCCGATCGTCCCGGTGATAGAACCGTCTTTTTTTACCAGCATATGGGAACCAGCCCCCCTGGGGGTGGAACCGACGCTGGCTGTGATAGTTGCAAGCACAGCCTTCTCCCCTTGTCTGGAAAGCTGTCTGATCTCCTCAAAAATCTGTTTCATTCCTCTTTCTTCTCCTTCTGGGAAAAATATAGTTTGTAAAGCCGTTCTCCTTCTCTCTGAAGGGCTTTTTCCATATTCAGATAAGCCTCCAAAAACTCTCTGGATTTGGGAGTAAGCTGGGAAAATCCCCCCTCTGCTCCCCCGGATTGAGTGACTAAAAGGGGAAATCCCAGCTGCCGCTCTGCTTCCTTCAATGTTTTCCAGCCTTTCGTGTAGGACATGTGCATCTGGCGGCATGCAGTCTGCATAGAGCCTGTGTGGCTGATCAGGGACAGAAACTGGGCGGCCTGGGGGCCGAAAAATCCTTCATTCCGCTCCAGAGTCAGCTGCACCTGGGGATATACTTCGATCCGTTTTTTCTTTATGCTTCCCTTGGCACAGTCCTCATCTGACTCTACCGACATAATGATCCCCTCGTCCTCCACAGCGATCTCCTCCACCTGTTCGGAAAATCCCTGACAGCGGAGGGCTTTTTTTAGTCCCCCATCTCCATTATAATCCAAAAGGCTTCCAATCACTGATTTCGATACAAGCACCGGATGCCCTCTCATCCCGCCGTAAACCGGACATACGATCGGAGACCCGCATTCCATCATCCGATGGATGGTATCTGACAGAAACATGGGGAATTTGACTGGAAGAAGGAACACCCGGTCACACAGATCTTCAATATAGTTTAGCCCCATACAGATGCTGTCATACATCTGCGTCTCCCCATAATCGGGATTTCTAAGGCAGATCACCCGAAGGCCGGAAATATGCTTTTCCAGCTGGTCTGCCTGAAACCCGGTCACCACTACAATCGGATCAATAGATGCCCTGCGCAGGGTAAGAATAATACGCCGGATCGCCGTGCTGTCTCCCACTGGCAGCATGGGCCGAAACTGGCTGATGCTGCTTTTATGTCCCGCTGCAATGATCACTGCTCCTGTTTTCATAGACTCCCGTTCCTTTCTTCTCGATTTCCCTTGTTTTCCCTTGGTTCCCCTTGCTTTCTCTTGCTTTCCTCTATTTCTCTCTATTTTCCTGTGTCAGACAGCAAAAGAAGGGCCTTGGGAGCGATCCGAAGCCAATCCGGAGCTACCCCTGCCTGGTCATGGGTATGGATATTTTTCTCCTTTTTCCACCAAAGCCCATTGTCCAGGGTGACATACCACTCAAAGGGCATCTCTGTCACAGATGGAGAAACAACGGGGATCAGATTGGCATCCTCCCTGCCCTCAAGTACCTTCGCTTCTCCTTGGGACAAGGGTTCCAGATCATGGGCCCGGATCCCTACCCAGGTAATAGTATCGTCCAGGGGCCGGGCCGTGGTGAGCTCCAGACCCTTCCAATCCAGGGCACGGATACGTCTCTCTCCCACCCGCTCAATCCGGGACAGATTCTTACAGCCCGTCAGCCTGGCTGCCTGACAGGTTCCCGGATCCTGGAAAATATCCCTGGTACGCCCTGATGTCAGGACAGTTCCCTGATCCATCAAAAGCAGGCGGTCGCAGAGCTGATAGGCCTCGTCCCTGTCATGAGTCACCATCACTGCAGCCCCATCGTATTCCCGGATCGCAGCAGCCAGCTCCAGACGAAGCCCCTCCCTCAGATATGTGTCCATGGCAGAAAAGGGCTCATCTAAAAGAAGGGCCTCCGGCTCATAGGCCAGACACCTGGCCAAGGCTGCCCTCTGCTGCTGTCCCCCAGACAGCTGGGAAGGATACCGTTTCTCCAGCCCTTCCAGCCGGAACCGCTCTACCATAAGGGAGGTTCTCCTCTTTTTTTCCTGAGAGGAAAATCGTTTTCCCCACCTTCCCTGCAGCCCCGCCATAATGTTCTGCTCTACTGTCATGCCGGGGAACAGGGCGTAATTTTGAAACACATAGCCTACATGGCGCAGCTGGGGTTTTAAGTTGATCTTTAAGGAAGAATCATAGAGAACCCGCCCCCCAGCAGCCTCGCCTCTGGCATATCGAAGGGCAATCCTCCCCTGATCCGGCGAAAGGATTCCTGCAATGGATTTTAATGTCATACTCTTTCCACAGCCTGACGGCCCCAGTATTCCAAGGCAGCCTCTCCCTGCCTCAAAAGAAATATCCAGAGCAAAGTCCTTTAACTTCTTTTTTATATCTGCCTCCAGCACAAGATCATACTCCGACTTCAACGTATCCACCTACCTTTTTCCCCGTACAGGCCGTAAAGCTGCCAGGTTCATTGCCACAATGGCTGCAAAAGCTGCCGCTGCGATCACCGCCACATAATCATAAGCGGTATCCATATTTCCCGCAGCCACCTCCGAGTACACTGCCATAGGCAGGGTCCTGGTTTTTCCCGCTATATTTCCTGCGATCATAGCTGTTGCCCCAAATTCTCCCAATCCCCTGGCAAAAGCCAGGACACCGCCGCTGACTACTCCGGGAAGTCCTCCTGACATCAGCACCTTCCAAAAAATATCCCATTCGCTCATCCCTAAGGTTCTGGCCGCTGACGCCAGATCCGGATCCACCTGCTCAAAGGCTCCCCTGGCAGAACGATACATCAGCGGAAAGGACATGACCACCGCCGCAATAACAGTCGCTCCCCAGGAAAATGCGATCTTTACTCCAAAATAGTCAATAAAAAACTGGCCCACAGGCCGTTTTACTCCAAAAATATAAAGGAGAAAAAATCCAGCTACTGTGGGCGGAAGAACCAGGGGCAGCGTCAAAACGCCGTCCCATATGAGCTTCCATGTTTCATTTTTCATACTGACTACAGCCCAGGCTGCAAAAATG
The DNA here is from genome assembly GCA_902464595.1 of uncultured Lachnoclostridium sp. Classification (GTDB taxonomy): domain Bacteria; phylum Bacillota; class Clostridia; order Lachnospirales; family Lachnospiraceae; genus Enterocloster. The sequence continues at coordinate 9,519 of CABQJX010000062.1, forward strand.
CCCAGGAAAAAAGTGATAAAAATGGAAAGGCTGGCTGTTTTTATGGATATGAATACGGGTGACCAGTCCATAAGCCGTTCCTCCTGATTTCAAGTCTCTGCACAGATCCAAAGGGGACTGCGCCTACTCTCCCTTTGTAAATCCGTACTCCTCAAATACCTTCATGGCTTCCTCTGACTTTAAGAACTCTACAAAGTCACCTGCCTCCTCCTGGTGGGCAGAATCCTTCACCACTGCCACAGGGTAAATAACCTTTTTCTGCAGGCTTCCCTCCGGAGCCTCTGCCACGATCTCCACCTGATCGGACATGCTGGCTGCATCGGTAGCATAGACAATGCCTGCCTCAGCGCTGGAGGCAGCTACCTGGTTTAACACCTCAGTCACATTAGTTCCAAAGCTTACTTTGTCTTGGATCTTATCCCAAATCCCTAAGCTTGTGAGGGCTTCCTGTGCATACTGGCCTGCCGGAACACTGGCAGGATCCCCCAACGCGATGATGCCTGCCTTTTCAATATCTTCAAAAGATGCAAGCCCTGCGCTGCTTCCTGCGGGAATGATGAGGACGATCTTATTTTCCAGCAGGTTGGTAATGGTGTCAGAGGCGATCATTCCCTCCCCATCCAGCGCCTTCATCTGCTTCTCTGCTGCTGACATGAACACATCTGCCTCCAGGCCCTCCTCGATCTGGGTCTGAAGCTTTCCGGAGCTGTCATACGTTCCCTCGACAGAAACGCCTGGATACTGCTCCTCAAACATAGGGATCAGCTCCTCCTCATAAGCATTTTTCAGGCTTGCCGCAGCTGCCACAAGGATCTCCACGGGCTCACCTTCTGTTTTGGCTGCTTCCTGGCTTTCGGCCCCGTCATCTGCTTTGCTTGTATCCTGACTGCCGGCTCCGCCGCCTGTTTTGCCTGCTTCCTGGCTATCTTCCTTCGTCTCCGGAGCTTCCGCTGCTTCTGTCTGGGTTCCCGCTGTTTCCTTTGAGCCGGAAGTCTCCTTTGCGCCGCTTCCGCAGCCTGCAAGGACTGCCGCCGCCATCAATGCTACCATCGCCATACGGATCTGTTTCTTCATTATCCATCTCCTCCTAAGTCTATATAATCGCTTCTTTCCCCAGCTCTTAGCGCCTTGCACATTCTACAGCGCTTCCGCGCAGGATTTTAAGGCCGTGATCTAAACTTCCCATAATAAATCCCAGGCTTTCTGTTACCGCCTTCGGGCTTCCCGGAAGATTCACGATCAATGTCTTTCCCCGGATCACAGACACACCGCGGCTGAGCATAGCACGATCCGTCATCTCCATGGATCTCATTCGGATATACTCTGCAATCCCCGGCGCATTCCGGTCTGCCACTGCCATGGTTGCCTCTGGCGTCTGATCTCTCATAGAAAAGCCGGTTCCTCCGCTGGTGAGGATCAGATCCACCTGACGGCTGTCTGCCAGACGGATCAGCTGGATCTTGAGACGCCCCGGCTCGTCAGGAAGGATCATGGTCTCAACCACATCATATCCGGCTTTCTCTAACATTTCCTTTGCAGCCGGGCCGCTCTCGTCCTCCCGCTCCCCTGCTGCTCCCTTGTCGCTGAGGGTGATCACGGCAGCAGTGAACGGACGATCCTCCTTTGGCGGTTCCACCCGCATCACATCTCCCGGACGGATCACTCCCTCCTTCTTTACCTGAGCGAACACTCCCTCCTTTGGCATGATACACTCTCCCATGCGCTGGAAGATAGCGCAGTGGCTGTGACATTCCTTACCGATCTGGGTCATTTCTAACTCCACATCCCCGGCGTACAGCCTTGTGCCCACTGGAAGGCTTCTGAAATCGATCCCCTCAACCACCAGGTTCTCTCCAAATGCTCCGTCGATCACATTGGCTCCCCTCTCATTGAAGGCTTTCACCTTATCGTAGGACAGAAGGCTCACCTGGCGATGCCAATTCCCGCCATGGGCGTCCCCCTCAATTCCAAATCCAATGATAAAATGCCCTTCCTCGATGGAATGTTTCTCGATCCCCCTCCGGTCACTTATGCAAATGGCCTTCACCACACCTGTGGGATATACCTTTTCCTCTGTTCCTGACATATCTTTACCCTCCAATTGAAATCATATTATGTGTTTCTGTAATTTCCCCTGGCTTCTCAAAGCAGTGAGCCGCCGGTTTTTCCAATATTGCCTTTTCCACTGCCTGGCGCAGCTGCTTCTGGAGCTCTGGATTTCCCGGATCTCCTGCATAAGGCCAATGATAGTGCCCTCCCTCCGGGGGACGCTGATCGCCCTTTCTCAAAATAGCCCTCAGATCCACTCCATCTTCATAGCAGAGACAGGGCTTTAAGTATCCCTGAGCCGTAAGGCGTACCCGATTGCAGGAGGAACAAAATTTTCCGTGAATAGCACTGATCAGCCCAATGCTTCCCTTCCAGCCGGGAATCCGGTAATAGACCGCAGGACCGAATCCATGGATCCCGTGATCCTCCTCCAGATCCGGATATGCTTCTTTCATATGGGATAACAAGGTTTGATGGTCAATGGTCTTAAACTGCTTTCCATATCCGATGGGCATCATCTCAATAAAGCGCACGTCCACAGGAAGGTCTTTGGCCAGCTCCGCCATTGGACGCCAATCCATTTCCCCTCCTTCTTCCCCAAAATCAATGGATACAGCGTTGATCTTCACAGATATAGGCAGTTTGGAGGCCCGGTCAATGGCCTTTAAAACAGTGTCTAAGCTGTCAAACCCTGTAATATTCTCATAGAGCTTCCTATCAAGAGTATCCAGGCTGATATTAATGCCGTCAATCCCGGCTTCCAGCAGTTCATCCAAATACCGGTCCAGCAGGATCCCATTGGTGGTGATCGTTACCTTCTCGATGCCTGCTGTGGATTTCAGCCGTTTCACCAGCTGGCAGCAGTCCCTTCTCACTAAGGGCTCTCCCCCTGTCACCTTGATGGTACGGATCCCCAGGCCTGCGGCGCAGACAGCCACTGCCTCCATCTCCTCCATGGACAAAATATCCCATCTCGGCACGCTCTCCACGCCGTGAGGCATACAGTAGCGGCAGCGCAGGTTACAGCGGTCCGTAATGGATATTCTCATATAATCAATGGTTCTTCCAAATGCATCCTTCATATCTTCTGCCCCTTATTCCTGTGGGGAAGGATGGTTCGGATTCTGAAATTCCCCGCTCTTTCCCCCTCTTTTATGCTCCAGATAGATGGATCCCAGTTCCATGGACTTGTCTACAGCCTTACACATGTCGTAAATCGTAAGAAGAGCCACCGAAACCCCGGTCAAAGCCTCCATCTCCACTCCAGTCTTTCCCGTCGTCCTGGCCGTACATACAGCCTGGATCTCATTGGTCTCCCGCTTAATCGTAAAATCCACGGTCAGCTTTGTCAGGTTTAACAGATGGCACAGCGGGATCAGCTCCGAAGTCCTTTTGGCTCCCATGATCCCAGCCACTCTGGCTACCCCCAGGACGTCTCCCTTTGCCATAGTCCCCTCTGCCACCTTCTCCAGGCACTGGGGACTCATGAAAATACTTCCCTTGGCGACTGCCTCCCTCTTTGTCTCTTTTTTATCGCCCACATCCACCATAAGGGCGTTTCCCTGGTCATCAAAATGTGTAAATTCCATTTTTCCTCCTCTTACGCGAACACAAGCTTAAATCCCTTTTCCAAAACCACAGTTGGGGAAGGTGCAGACAGGGCAGCTCAGGCACAGTCCTCCCTGTCCCAAAGCAGCCAATTCCTCCGGCGTCACCTCATCATCTGCCATCACTCTTGGAATCACCAGATCGAAAATGGTGCGCTTTGCGTACATTACACAGCCTGGAAGCCCCATAATAGCTACGGTACGGGGATTCTCCCCTTCCTTTACTTCATAGTAAGCCAATAGGAACATCGCCCCAGGGAGCACCGGAGCGCCATAGGATACGATCCTTGCCCCGGTATTCTTGATCGCCAAAGGCGTCTTATCATCTGGATCCACACTCATTCCGCCTGTACAGACGACAATGTCTGCCCCCTTTTGGATCATATCCAGAATCGAAGCAGTCACTTTTGTATCATCATCATTCCAGGTCACATGGTCAATGATCTCTGTGTCAAACTCAGCCAGCTTTCCTTCGATCACAGGAGTAAAGGTATCTTTGATACGTCCATAGAACACTTCGTTTCCCGTGGTCACGATCCCTGCCTTTTTGTGCACAAATGGTTTCAGATCCAGAATGGGGCGTCCTCCTGTGGCTTTTTCCGCCGCCTTTTTGGCCGCCTCCATCTTCTCCTCCTCGATTACCAGAGGGATGATACGGGTTCCTGCCAGCTTATCCCCCTTTTTTACAGCAAAATTACCGTGGCGGGCAGCGATCATCATCTGGCCGAAGCCATTCACTGCCTTCAGTCCCTCATTGTCCACCTTTAAAAGGCCGTCGCAGTCCGCCGTCAGCTCGATCTTACCCTCTTTTGCCTCAGAGCGCTCCATATGTCCGCCCATGCACATAGAGCAGAGCACCTCTGCTGCATCATTTTCATGGAGCATCCCCTCCTCCTTCTCCCACACGTAGAGCTGATCCTTCCCCACGCTTAAAAGAACGGGAATGTCCTCTTTTGTAACTACATGTCCCTTGCGGAACACTGCATCCTTTGTAACTCCCTTAATGATCTGTGTAATGTCATGGCATAAAACCGCGCCCTCTGCATCCACTGTTTTAATCAGCTTCATTCTCCCTAACCTCCACCGTTATTTATTTTTTCAAATAACGCATGTTTATAGGATACCACCAACTCTCCTGTTTGTCAAAGAAAATGAGCCTTGATTTTCCCTGTTTTACAGTTTCCCTATAGCTTCAAATAATCGGGATCCGTTTTGCGGTGCAAAAGCCTGTTAAGAAGGATCGGAACCTCCAAGTCCTTTGCGGTAAAACAAGACAGACAACAGAGCCGCTGCGCACCAGCCTACAGGCCACCCGCACCAGATGCCGGTCGCTCCAAGAAACGTCTTAGAGAAAAGAAAGGCCATCAGCACCCGCAGGAGCAGATCTACAAAGGTTGCCGCCATAAACTGCTTCATCATTTCCGCTCCCCTTAATATCCCATCTGCCACCAGCTTTGCAGATACGACAAAGTAAAACGGAGACAGGATCTTCAGATACATAATCCCGGTGTGTACAGCCAGCCCCGTAGACTGATCCATGAAAAGCTTCAGGACGATATTTCCCCCAAAGAAATAGAGAAGGAACAAAGGAGCGCTCAGCATCCAGACCATTTTGATCCCCACCCGGAACCCTTCCCGGATCCGATCCTTCTTTCCCGCTCCAAGATTCTGGGCCGTATAGTTGGAAATTCCGTTTGCAAGGGTAGTAAACGATGTGATAACAAGATTATTGAGCTTTACGGCAGCCGAATATCCAGCCATAACAGGTGCACCGAATCCATTGATGATGCCCTGGATCACAATATTTCCCAGAGAAATAAAGCTCTGCTGCAGTGTACTGGGAACTGCAATGGCCCCGATCATTTTTAAGAGCTGCCAGTCAAAAAGGGGAACCCTTCCCCTTTCCCCAATTTTCCCAAGACGGCGCAGAACCACAGCCATCGCCAGGATACAGCTTGCGCCCTGACAGAGAAAGGTTGCCCATGCCACTCCGGCCACCCCCATATCAAATGCTTTTACAAACCAAATATCCATACCAATATTGGACAGAGAGGACACTGCAAGAAAATAAAAAGGAGTTTTGGAATCCCCCAGAGCGGAAAAGATCCCAGTGGCAATATTATAGAAAAAGACAAAGGGAAGTCCCCAGGCATAAATATCCAGATACAATTTGGAGTCAGCAAAGACTTCCTCCGGGGTGCGGATCAGTCTCAGTAAGATCCCTGCGCCGCCGATCCCTACAGCCATCAAAACGAGACACACGGCTGCGCTGAATATGCAGGAGGTATAAACAGCTGTTTTCATTTTTCTGTAATTTTTTGCCCCAAACAGGTTGGATACAACCACCGAGCATCCCATGTTGCATCCGAAAGCAAAGGCAATAAAAATAAGCGTGATCTCATAA
>CABQJX010000063.1 GCA_902464595.1 uncultured Lachnoclostridium sp.
TCCCATGTTCCAAGGTTATATTCCTCTTTTTCATCCACGCTTTCCGTCATTCCAGGAAGAACCGGGAATCGGAATCGCTCCGTATAGGCAGACAGAACTGCCCCTTTCGCCAAATCAATAGTCAGATTGCTTTTCAGAAACAGGCAGGTAACTTTATATATCCCCGCAGGGATATATACCCTTCCCCCACGGGGACAGGATTGGATAGCCGCCTGAATAAAAAGTGTGTCGTCTGTTTCACCATCTCCTTTTGCTCCAAACCGTTTCACATCCAAAGTGACAAACTCATATTCCGTACGAAACTGCTTTGTCTCTGATCTCTCTCCATTACTCTCTATGTATATGGTATATTCTGTATCTGGTTCAAGTCCGGAAAGAGACTGAACCGCTTTCTGTGAGCGCATAAACAATCTTCCATTGAGAAATAGCTTGTAAGGCTGTTTGGTTTCCCATATTCCAAACTGCTTTACTTCTATCGTAATGCGCCTGGAAGAACAAAATATAATATCAAACTCCATATAAATCTCCCCTCTTGTGTTTTAGCACTGCCGCTTATATCCGCTCCACGCTTTCATACAGGCCCATTCCTGTCCTTTCTCTTTGGGCAACAAACCAGAATCATTCCATATAAAACCGTAAAGTTCCACAGCTGTCAACAATTTTTTTCCGGCCTTTTCATACCGCTCCCTGGGAAGAAATCCTAGTCTGCATCCCTCGAAAATCGCTTCTGCCAATACTGCACTTTCACTGATACTGTAAGAGCCATTTGATTCTAAAAGCCCTGTTGCGGGACTGCATTGCAAAAGAAGCCGATTAATCTCTTTTTTTAAATAGGTTCCCAGATACCGATACAGGTCATAAGCTTCTTCTGGCATGACGCTGCTGCATCCCAACAAAGCTTCCAAAACTGCAGTTTTTCGCAGCGACAGATATGCCTTTTCCTGTAACTGTTCCAGTTTTTGAACCCATTGAACCATTTCGTTGAGATGCTTCTTTTCTCCAAACGTCACATCCCACTCCATATAAAAGGGCAGAGCATAAAGAATGTCCTCTAGTTGTCCCGATTCACAGCATTCTGGAAAAACCATTTTTATTGCCGCCGCCTTCTGTCTTGCTGCTTCCAGATAACAGTTCTGACGGGTACACTTCCACAAAAGCAAGGAAAGTCTTCCCTGATTCCCGTCCCACAATTTTTCGGCCAGCTCTCTACATTCCTTTCTCCCGGTAACCTGATACATACTAAGCAAGCTGTTTGCCAGTAATTCCCGTTCTCTATCCGTCCCTGTATCGTTCAAGCGTTCTAATTCATCAAGATACTGTTCAAAATACTGTTCAAAGATCATTTTTTATCTCCATCTAAATTCCTTCATCAATATGGTATTTTTTCATTTTTCTCCATAAAGTAGTGGTGCTGATCTGAAGTTCTCTGGCTGTTTTTGCCTTATTTCCATGATTTTTTTTCAAAGTTCTTCGTATTAATGCTTCCCAGGAATCCTCCCCTTGCTCAGGACTCTTAGGAAACTCGTCCTGTTCCTGACCATAAAGTTCTTCTAACAAATTCCATACCAGCTGATCTGTAATCATCCTCTTTCCAGCAGTTAAAACAAGACGCTCACAAAAACGATCCAACTGGATTTGGTTTCCTTCCCATTTATAGTTGAGCATAACTCTCTTTGCGTTGTCTGTAAATAAATGGAATTTTGAATACTTCTCAATATATTTTTGAATAAACGCATCAATCAACACCTCCAGATCCTTTTTTCGGCTTCGCAGAGGAGGTAGTACAAGAGTCATGGAATGAAACATATAATACAGATCATCACGAAATTGATTTGTCTCTACCAAGGGTTTCAGCGGTTTTGTACATATCCCTATAATCCGTATATTCACACTCTGGACTCTTTGAATGTCATTATAAATGAGGCTATTGTTCTGAATGATATGGTTGATAAAATACTGGGTTCGGATTCCCATTTTATCCAAGGCATGAATAACTAACGTACCGTTTTTGGCCGCTCCTACAGCTCCCTGGCTTCGGTCTCTGGAATCTGCATTTAAAAATCGTTTTCCAAACAAAAGTTCAATCTGAGCCTCATCTGTCAAACCTACCATATTTACAGAAATGTAGGGGCCTGATCTCCTCATACTGTGGTTATGAATCGCCTGAGCCAATTCTTCCCTCTCATCTCCTGGGTTTCCTTGTATCAAAACCGGACTTGAGCTTAGTGCATAGCGCTGAGCTGTCTCAATTGTCTCAAAAATTCCTGTTGTCATGGATTTCAAGCTTTCAAAGGTATTCTTCGCCACATACCCTCTCAAATATTGCTCCTGCATCTGCTTTGCTTCCCTATCATTGTAAGAATGTTTCACTTTATTACAGGAAAGAATCGCCCCATCAATCCGATCAGCGACAACCACCGGTGTAATTAAAATAACCAGATTATCATTTCCCACTTGAAGAAAGCCTGTGTAGCTTTCCTTTGGGCTTTCCAATACCTGAGTCACTGCTTTTTGTTCTAGTCTCTCTAAAACCTGGGTCACCGGCTTTCCTACTACATCTTCCATAGATTTTTTCAGAATACGCTCCATCGTAGGATTAACAGCCGTTACTTCCCCTCTGCTGTTCATCTGAAGCAACCCATTGGTAGCACTTTCTAGCACAGAAGTAAAATGGACATAATATTTGTGCTCTTTTTCACTGATCTGGTATAATGCTTCTGCTTGAGCAATCGCATTTTTTACAGACTCCTCTGTAGAGCCAAAATATTCCACCACAATTTCTCTGCCTTTCAGGTATTCAAGAACATTAATTCCGCTGATAATCCCATCCACACCATCATACATTGCCTGATCCACCATTTGCTGGAAGCAGTCTTCCTCATCTAAAGGATACAGTTTCACATCTACATTTAGAAGTTCCCCCAAATGAGAAATGTCACAGAACATTGTGGAATGTCCCATCAGACCAATTTTTGGATCTGTTCTTCCGATTTTCTTTCTGATTCTCTGTATTAAAAGTCCTACCTCCTGGGCTGTCAGCTGAATATCCACTACGGAAATATTGGTATATCTGCGAATCAGAGCGGCTTGCCTGCCCCTTCCAATAATAATATTTACCCCCTCAGAAACTGCTTTTCTAGCCTCTAAAACTGCATTAGCACCTCCCTCGGTCAACTGGAAATTTCTAATAGGATGTCCACCCTTTTTCAGCAGTTCTTCTGCTGTACAATACACCTGACGATCTGGTGCAAACAGTGCAATTCCCGCCAATATCCTCTCTCCTTAATTGTCTGAATGTCCCGCTATTTATGGACAATCGCTTCGTATTCCTCTATTTCATTCTCTTTTCCTTGATAATTCACATAGACCATATGCTCCCGGTCAAAGTATTGCCCTTCAAACAATCCTTCCATAGCCCCCGTGATTTTTAATGTAATCTGATTTTCACCTTTTTTCTGCGTCTCCTCTAAAATATCCCATTCATAAGGAGCCCAGGCTTTCACCCCCATAGAGCGGCCATTTAAGAATAATTCCGCGCAGTCCTGAAGCCATACATCTTCCACAAAAATAGATTTTTCCTGTCCGGACAGACGGAGCGTCTTTGTGTAGCAAACGCTTCCCCCATAAAATGGAATCAGAGATTGCTTTTTATCCTTCATATTACCGCAGCAAGGCAGCCCCCTTAAATGCCAGCCTTCCTCTCTCTCCATCACACCAAAGGCTCCCATAAGATAAAGAGGACTAACAACCCCGTCAAAAGTCCTCGCTGCCTTCAAAACAACCTCAATCTTATTCTTCCCTTCCAACAGATATGCTGTAATCTCTGCTGCAAGATTATCCCGCATGAAATATGCCCGTTTCTTCAAGTTCTCCGGCTTTAATTCATAGCCGTTTATAAGAATCTTATACTCCCCTAAAATTCCCCCTTGCTCCATAACCAGACTTATATCTATCTTTCCCAGAATACCTTCATCGATCCAAAATTCTGCATCATAATGGTAGATATCATCTGTCAGCAAAAGAGTTTTCGGACAGCCAAATTGTTTCCTGGGATTTACTGGTATGAGAAGCCTCCCTTTTTCTAATTGGTCAATCAGTGCCATCGGTTCAACTGGCTGTCTGGATCTCTCCTTTGTCCCCTCTGCCCACAAATTCCAATATCCAAGACGCAGCACGTTCATAGACTCTAAATCCATTTTCCATTCTCCGTCAAGCTCCAGCTTTACCCCTTCTCTTTTTTGTTGCTCTATCAGGATTTTTCCTCTGCTGTCTGTTCCTAAAAAACGGGACTCCAAAGGCCTCAGGATTAAAGTTCCCTCTATCATACTTCCTCGAATCTTGTGTTTTTTCACACCTGTATTTACCAGAAAATACTGTTTCTTTCCATCATCCGTCTCATATTCTACAGATAAAATATCTCTTAGTGCTTCCGTCTGTTCTTCACCTTCTGCTATGATTTCATAAGGGTTTAAAAGTTTCTTCAGCTTGCAGCATAATTCCTTTGGATTTTTCCCATAGACAGCACGATTTCGGGAACCATCAAACCAGTTCCTCATCCATGGCCCGGGATCCTCTTCCATAATCCGCTGATCGGCCAGATGACCCTCGGCAGCAATCAGCCCCCCCTGTTCTGCAAACTCTCGTATTTTATCAAAGCATCGGTCTTCCAAATTCGTCATAGATGGAAGAATAATACAAGAAAAGCACTCTCCATGAATGGTTTCGTCTTCCCGCTTTTCCACTATACCTTTCTCCAAAAGCTGTGGGTCAATTACATAGTAATCGAAACGCTGTTCAAGAAGAACTCTCTGCAACACAGAAAAATGTTCCTGCCATTTTTCTTTTTCACTATCTTTTGCCGTCCACACGGTTGTAACTGGATCTACCAGAAGAATGTTTACGCACCGCTTCAGCGTCCGATTCATTTCATTTAATTTTTTCGCATAAATACTCAACTGTTTCATGTGTTGCCACCATGGCATCTGATAGAAAGCGGAAGGAGGAGCATCATATTTTCTCAAACCGTTGGTAGTGTAATAAAAGGCATGAATGACAAACCAGTCAACGCCTACAGCTGTAAGCCAGTCAAAGGTCCATTTCATATCTTGAAGCGTCATTCCCCACCCAATGCTATGGAATGCCTCGCACAAGGCTCCATCTCTATCATACAGATGGGCTGAAGATGAAAGTATTTTTCCGTTAGCCCGGTATTTTCCAGGAGTAATAGACGGAACCTCCCCTACTTTCTGATGACCTGCATCAATTCCAGGAACATGCATGTATTGGAGCTGTCCGCTTCTCATAATAGGCTTCTCTCCAATATACCGTATATAATTTTTTTTACACCAGTCGTATACCTGCTTATCATAAGCTTCTATGAAAGCTTCTGTACATGTATTCCAATATGCATAAAGAACACGGTCTGTCATGTCGTCCATGGGAATCCCAAACAGCACTGGAAGATATTCTAAAATATTAATACCTGTCTTTTTTTGGATCATATCTGGCAAAAGAGGAGACCAGGGACGCTCTGGAGGAAATGCGGTAATCTCATCTGTGAATATTCCTTTGATCGTAGTCCCCAAGCGTCCTTTTAGCCGTTCTTTGTACCGTTCATGGGTCGTATAAAGGAAACATTTTACTGCTTCTGGATTTAATGTATCTATAAAAGTATCAAAATATTTAAAACCTGTCATGACTACTTCCATAAACACATAAATCTTCCACTGTCCCTTTGGAGCTTCCCACAGCAGACGCCGTTCCTGCTTTCCTGTAAAAAATCGTTTATGATTATACTTTGTCAATCCACTAAACTGAAAAATTTCTTCTCCATAGGCTGTTCCTACATATTCGGAAATATCCATACCTTCCTGCCACTGTACTGTTTCTTCCTGTACTGGATAAGCCATTGCAGAGAGCACCTGTCCCCATGGAAGTGTTAGGAAAACGGATTCCTCTCCCGCAGCACTGTATTCTGTTTTGTGAAGCATCTTACACTGGTATTCCGGATGGGTTAGGGTTACCTGCCCCGCAGTAATTCCGCTCGGATATGGATACTCATCATAAAGCCATACTTCCATATCTAATTTTTGCGCTTCATCCAGCGCTATGTCCAACCGTTCAAAATAAGTTTCTGACATATAAGGCAGCTTCATTCCCTGCCTTGGATGAATAATAAAGCCTGTAATCCCTTGTTCTTTCATCTGACGGATCTGATACAAGATTTCTTCTTTGTCCATATCGCCATTCCAAAACCAGAATGGCTGGATCCCACATTTTAACTCCTTTGTTTTCATCTGAAATCTCCTGGATAATAATAATCTTTCCTGACAATCATACCTTTTCGCCTCATCCGTTCAAAATCTACCTTAAAAGGCACTCCTGGTGTCATAGGCATATAAAATTTCCCATCTTTTACTTCCCATTTTACAGATAAGAACTCTCTCTGAGCATTTTCCACTGGCTTCAAATACTCCTCCATAGCATTTTCGTCTGCTGTGGCGATCAGAGGTCCTGCCATATACGGAAGGCCTCCAGATGTAAGTTCAACCTGATTTTCCTGAGCCATATCACGGATAAGCATCCACTCTCTGATTCCGGCCATATTGGAAGGACATGGCTGGAAGTGTTTTACACCGCATCGGAGATACTGTTCAAACATATAATGGTTCCGCATAGATTCTCCCATTGCAAGGGGAACAGGAGAACGTTCTGCCAACCATTTTATCCCCTCAAAGTCACAGCAGTGAACAGGTTCTTCAAACCAAGCGACATTATATTCTTCTGCCCTTCTTACAAAGTTAAGGGCTTGTTCTTTGGTAAAATACTGGTTTCCATCAATGGCAAGACGAAGATTATCTCCAAACTCCTTACGAACAAGAGCGATGCGACGCAGATCATTCTCCAAATCCTCACCAAAATTGGCTGCAATCTTCATCTTTACCGTTTTATATCCATCCTTTAAAAAATCCTGTATCTCCTCAATCAGCTGCTTGTCGGTAAGATTGGTTCCTGCCCCGCTTCCGTAAGCGAAAATCCAGTCCTTATCAGCTCCCAGATAACGATGAAGCGGCTGTCCTTCTCTCTTTGCCAGAATATCGTACAGCAAAAATTCAAATCTTCCATATTCATAAGCACTTTCTGAATTAAATCCGTTGTTTCGGTTCTTCCAATATACCCGATCCAGCCATTCTCCTACTGTTTTTGCCTCCCCTGTAAGAATATGGGGCAGCACAGCAGAAGCCATGCGCTCCGTACAGATCATAGTTCCCGTAGTTCCCTCTGCTTCATGCAGCTCTACCAGGTGCGTCATATTGCACACGGTGAAAGGCCCTCCTGTCGCATCCCAAAACGCAACTGGAAGTTTCATCGGAGCGAATGTATAAACTGCGGCCCCTTCAAATTTCATAACACTGTTTCTTCCTTTATCAAACATGACCATTCTCCTCCTAGCCTCAAACGATTCAATATAGAAAGATGACGGGAACCGCTGTCAAAGCATCAATCCCCGTCCTTTTTTATTACTGCTGTACTTCAGCTAAATATTCTTTCTGCATTTCTGTAAGATCAGCAGCCCACTTATCACAGATTTCCTGGGCAGTTGAATTTCCCATCATTACAGCCTGCAGATCAGCAGCAATGTTTGTATTCGCATATTCAATATAGTTCTCCAGATAAATTGGATACTGAACAAATACAAGGTTAGGATCGTTTTCAAACTCGGCGTATGTCTGGAAATATACATTTTCCTTGTACCAATCCTGCTCATAAACTCCTGTATTTACGGGTACACGTCCCTCCTCACCGTCTACATAACCAGCTCCTTCTGCGGAAGCCAGATACTCAGCAAAGAGAATCGCTTCTTCTGGATGCTCGGTTGTTTTGAATACAACAGAACCCATAAAGGTTGGATTCTTGCAAACAGCAATTCCATCCTCGCCTGCTAACGGTCTGATCGGCAGGAAATTCCCTTCACCCAGATTCTTTTCATGTTCAGAAACAGAGGAAGAATTATGCATGATGTACTGGGCAGTGCCTGCTCCAAACTCAGCCACCATTTCGCGGTATCCATTGGAAATCGCATCATGGGACACTAAACCATCCTTATAGAGATTTACATAGAAATTTAACCCTTCCGCTACCTTCGGTTTGTTTAAAACACTGTTTCCATCATCATCGAAAAAGCTTGTCTCTCCTGCATAGGAAAGAAGGAACATGAACAGGTTATCAAAGGATCCTGTACCTCCACGCAGTGAGAAATAATACTGTCCGTTATCAGGATCTGCATAGGTCTCTGAATACTCTCTAAGCTGAGCAATGGTAGTTGCTGGTTCAATTCCTTTTTCCTCATGCCACTTTGTATTGTACCATGAAGTTTCCTGAGTTTTTCCATAGCCTAACATATACAGTTTATTATCTCTTGCGTAGAATCTTGCCTGCTCAATAATATTGGGAAGCATCTGATCCTTTTCCTCCCACTGTTCAAAGGCTTCATCTAAAGGAAGAAGGGCCTCCTGAGCCACAAATCCATATAAGTCTTTATCGCTAATGGTTCCCACATCAGGAGTACTCTGTGTTACGATTGCCGTATTGTATTTCTGGACATAGGAATCAGAGGTTAAACCTGTATATTCAATGGTGATCCAGGGATACTTCTCTTCAAAGTTTTTAATGATTTCAGCATAAATCGGATTGGATGTGGCATTTCCGTCTCTGTGCCAGAAGGTCAGAGTTACCGGCTCCTTATCGGAAGCATCGGCTGCCTTGTCTCCCTCCTCTGCTGCCCCTTCTGTTGCTGCTTCCCCAGCGGTAGGTGCAGCAGACTCTGCGGAATCTCCCCCTCCACATCCAACCAGGCTCATTGCCATTGTGGCTGCCAATGCTACTGATAAAAATTTTCTCATGATAAATATCTCCCTTCTACATTATAAAATATTTTGTTTATAAAACTCTCCTCGTGGGTATTATCCTTTTACCGCACCGGAGGATAAACCAGACACCAAATACTTTTGAATATAAGCGAACAAAATCAATACTGGAATAAGAGCCATTACACATCCAGCCGCCAAGCTTCCGTAAGCAACGGTAAACTCGCCCTGCATCTGGCGCAGCCCAATAGGAAGTGTAAAATATTTTTCAGAGCTCAGGAAAGTAAACGCGTAGACGAACTCATTCCAGGAACTAACAAAAGAAAATGCTCCAGCTGCTACAATACCAGGGGCGATCGTAGGAACTACAATTTTAAAGATTGACTGAAGAACAGAACAGCCGTCAATCTGCGCCGCTTCTTCTAATGCAGGAGAAACCCCTGCCACAAAGCCACTCATCATAATCATGCAGAATGGGATACGAATGGTAGCATATGTAATGATCAGAGACCACGGTGAATTTACAATCCCTAACTTGTTAAAAATAACGAACAAAGGGATCATCAGAACAACGCCAGGAAACATCTGGGAGATCAAAAGGACCAAGTAAGCAGGCTTCTTCCCTTTAAATTTATATCTTGCGATAGAATAGCCTCCAAAAATAGACACGATCGTACATACAAGGGTACTGACTCCTGTTGTAATAAGGCTATTAAAGAAATACTTATCAAATCCCATATTCTCCCAAATATACTTGTAGTTATCAAAAGTAAATGGGGAGGGCCAATATTTTACAGGCAGCTGAAGCATGGTAGATTCATCTTTGAAAGAAGTAACCAATGTCCAATAAATAGGGAATATAATAACTAAAAACAGTATAATGAGAGGAATATTTACTAATAAAATCCTTTCAACCCGTTTTTTCAGTTTTTTCTTCTGATTGTACGTCATTACAAATCTCCTTCCTTTCCAAATCCTCCAGCAAGAGCGTAGATCACTGCAAATACAGCCAGCATCAATGCCATAACTGCAGCCATAGCACTGGATTTTCCAATGTCCATCGAATCCCTAAAAATCGTCATCAGATATAAAGGAAGGGTGAGCGTCTCATTATTAGGAGATCCATTGGTCATACCAGAAATAATATCCACGATATTGAACGTCCAAATGGTGCGCAGCATAGTAGTTAATATTACGGTATTTTTAATCAAGGGCATAGTAATATGGCAAAACTGATACCATTTGCTTGCCCCGTCCACATCTGCAGCTTCATAATAGTCATGCGGAATGGATTGAAGAGCCGCCAGAAAAGAAACTGCAAAGAACGGTATCCCCCTCCAGGTAGTTGTAAAAATCAGAACTGCTCTTGCGCTAAATCCTGTCTTAAACCAGGCCATTCGTTCTTCAATAATTCCTGCTTTCATCAAAAGATCATTCATTACTCCTGTCTGCCCGGTAAACATATAGCTAAATACCAAAGCCACAACCATTCCGCCGAATGCCCAGGGCGAAAATACAATCATACGGTAAAATTTACGTCCCTTGAACTCTGTGTTCATCAAAAGCGCAACTCCCAATCCAAGAGAGGCCTGCAAAATCACATTCCAGAAGGTCCAAATTAACGTTGTATTCAACGCTTTAAAAAAAATAGGATCCTTAAACAATTCTATATAGTTCGCAAATCCATTAAATCCATAATCCTTCGGTCTTGTAAGAATATAGCTGTGAACGCTATTGTAAAAAGTCATAAAAATAGGATAAAACATAAAGACCGCGATCAAAGCCATAGATGGCAAAAGTAATACATATGGCGCATTTCGTTTATTCAGCATCGTCTTATTTTTCCTTTCTTTCATAGTAAACCGTACAGCTTTCCAGAAGCCCATCATGCTCCAATTTCTTTAGATCCATTCTCTGAGGATTTCCAGGCACATCTGTCTGCATATAAAATCTTCCTGCCTCCTCTTTTGGCTGAAACAAGGTATATTCTCCTACCGGGGCACTAATCGGTTCATGAAATTCAATCAGTTCATCTTCTCTATAGAGGCATCCAAAAATTGCATTGAGGTAGATTCTGCCTCCCGACGAAAAACGAATACCATTCTCTCTTGCCAGATCACGGATTAAAAGCAAATCATCCATTCTTGACATACGGCCCACAGATGGCTGCAAATGGGATACCCCTTTTTCTACGTATGTCTCATAAGCATAAGAAATCCGCATGGACTCTCCAAATGCCAGCTGCATCGAGGGAATCTGTTCATGGAGACGTTTTATTCCATTCATATCATGAGAATGAATCGGTTCCTCAAACCACTCTGGATGATAAGGCTCTATCATTTTCGCAAATTTATAGGCATCCTCTACATTCCATCTCTGGTTCGCATCCACAGCAATGTGGATCTCATCCCCCAATGCGCTTCTTACCTTTTCAAGACGCTTTACATCGCGCTCCATATTTTTTCCGTCATCGCTTCCGACCTTAAATTTTACAGTATTATATCCCTCGGCCACATAGCGCTTCATATCATCCTTCAGTTCCTCATCGCTTAGAAGGAGAGAACCTCCTCCTTTATAAGCAGCCGCCCAATCCTTTTCTGCTCCGAGGAAACGATGGAGAGGCTGTCCTTTTCTCTGGGCCAGAATATCTAACATCATCAATTCCAGCTGTCCCACCTCTACTACCTGGCTGCTTTGAAAACCTCCGTTACGAAATTTCCAGTAAAGTGTTTTCTTCCAATCCGCAAAGCTTTTCGTTTCTCCATTTAAAATCAATGGAAGAATGGTCCGAACAAAATTTCTGGTACAGGTAAGATGAGCGCAGGCTCCATCGCTGTCATACAGTTCAATACACCCCTGCTCTGGTGCAAATTTTCCAAAACCTCCCGTCCCGTCTTTAAAAACTTTTGGGAGAGGAATTGGATGAAAATTATAAAATTTCGCATGTGTAAACCGAATTTCATCTGAATAATCAAATAATTTACTCATTTTCCTTTGCTCCTTCCGTACATCTATTGGCGTGCAGCTTATTTTTCTTTTTCTATTAAAATACTTTTTTATAAATGTTTCATCAATTGTAAAAAGGAACAATTTTTATATCTGCATCTATACATGTTATATAAATATTTCAGAAAAATTCCGTTTTGTATTTCAACTTATATTTCAAATCATTTCAAACCATTACAGGCTTGTGAAATCTAAAATCACCTTCAACATATTTCCTGGATTATGGGAAAAATCATAAAATGCCTGGGCTCCTTGAGTAAACGGATATAAATTTGTAATGATTTTTTTTAACGGAACATCTCCTGTTTTAACCAAATCAATCAACTCTAAGAAGTCTTCTTTTCTGGCATTCCGTGAGCCGAATACATTGAGCTCTTTCTTTTGGATCGTAGTAAAATTAAAATCCAGATTCTGTTTTCCAACCCCAATTAAAACCACTCTTCCTCCAAAACTGGCAGCGTCGATGCAATCTTGGAATGTAGAGGGAAGCCCTACCGCTTCAATTGCTACATCAAAGCCCCGTTTTTCTGTTATTTCCTCCACTGCTTGACTAAATGCCTCTGGAGAACGATTCAATATTACCCCATCTACCCCAAAGGTCTTTGCCATATCCAGTTTTCCTTGAGATATATCTGCAATATAAACGGAGGCGCCTTTTGATTTTGCTGCAATAGCTGCCAGTACCCCAATTGTTCCAGCTCCAACAATAAGTACCTTTTCCCCTGACTTAATATCTGCTCTCCGAACTCCATGGTAGCTTATGCAAAAAGGCTCCACCGCGGCTAAAAGCATAGGATCAAGGCCTTTCCCATCATAAATCCGCTCTATCGGCATAGTAATATATTCCTGAAAAGCCCCATCTCTCTGGCAACCCATTGTCTGGTTATCTTCACATGCATTTACAATTCCTTTTTGGCAGGAATAACAATGACCACAATTAAAATAGGGATTACAGGTAACAATCATACCAGGCTTCAAACCTTCTTTGTTATCTTCATCAATCTCCACAATTTCTGCTGAAAATTCATGTCCTGGAATCCTAGGATAATCAAAATATGCAAACGTACCTTTATAAGATCCCAGATCGCTTCCGCATATTCCTCCATATAACAGTTTTAACAATGCCTCTCCTGGTTTGCGTATTGGCATTTCCCTTTCCCGGATCTCTACCTCTCCTGGCTGATTAATATACATTGCTTTCATGCTTATACCTCTTATCTCCCTTTATGTTTGATACAGTCTATTGTTGTATCCTTTATTGTATACATCAGAATATAATACGTTTCCCTTGATCTGTCAAGAGATTTTTGTAAAATATTATATTTTCTCGTCTTGAATTGACATTTTTTTGTCAAATATTTTTCTCACTTGCGATTCTGCTTGAATCATGATACAATTTTCATGTTAAAAGTTACATAGAGGAGCTAAAAATCATATGAAAAAAACCAGCTTAAAAGTGTTAGCATATAACGAAATCAAAGAGAAAATTATCACCTGTAAATACAAACCAGGTTCTTTTCTCAGCGAAGAACTGCTCACAGAGGAACTGAAGATTAGCCGTACCCCTGTGCGGGACGCGTTAAGCCGTTTAGAACAAGAAGGATTAGTGGAAATTAAATCTAAAAAAGGCATTACTGTTACTGCCTTTTCCTTTAAAGATATTAATATGATTTTTGAAATACGAACTCTATATGAACCCTATATTTTAAAAAACTATCATTCCCTCATTTCGGATGAAAAGCTTCAGAAATTTCTTATTATCTTTCAAAGCAAAAATATCTCGAATGAATATTTAAAAGATAATAATAATGATTATAAGCTGGATACCTCCTTCCATCAGATGATTGTGGAGGCTTGCCCCAATACCTATATTCGTCAAAATTACGCATTGATTCAGACACAAAGTGAGCGCTTCCGTTATATGACCGGACTTACATCGGATAATCGCTTGGAGGATACTTTTAAAGAGCATTTAGAGATTGTTACTGCCTGCCTCCAAAAAAATTGGGATTTAGCTTCTGAAAAGCTGATCTATCACCTAGAGCAATCCAAAAAAGCTTCATTTCAGCTTGTTCTGGACAGCATTGAAAATCATACTATCAATATATAGCAAAACGGGAGCCGCCCCACGAATCACTCGCAGGACAGCCCCCATTTTTATCTTTTACGCAATCTCATTTTTACACGTTCTCATACAGTTCCATCAATTTTTTTCTGCATTCCTCAGCATTCTCCGGCGTTGTATTTTCCAGTGTTCCGTAAATGAACGGCTTCTCCTTTTTGATAAAACGCATGATGGAGGTAAAATCCATCTCCCCAGTTCCAGCTCCCACAGCCTTTAAACTGTGCCCGTCTTCTGTGCGGACAAAATCCTTAAAATGTACCATAGCAATATCCGGCCCTAAAAGCTCAATCGCCTCTGCAAAAACCTCCTCCCGATGATCCACATTGTCCAGATCCAGCATATTGACCGGATCAAACAGGATCTGCAGATTATGAGATCCGATCTCGTCCAACACCTTCCTGGCTCTGGATGGATTCCACACAATATGCTTAGCCACCGGTTCAATGGCCAGGATCACACCAAACTGCTCGGCACAGCGAACCACTGGCTTTAAATTTCTGATAAACACAGACAGCGCCTCATCAGAACGGCATTCCGGGCAAAACTGATACTCTGCATTGGGAGCTCCGGTTTCTGTTCCCACCATTCCACAGCCCAAAAGGGAGGCAAAACGAATATGTGCATAATACTTTTCCTGAAACTGCCGGATCATCTCCCCATCTGGATGGGCTAGATTCAGATAATTTCCCAAAACGGCAATATCTATCTCATTTTTTTCAAATAAATGCTTCAGATAATGGGCATATCCCGGCGTCAATGCGCAGGGGCCGCAGGGATACTCCTTCATCGCTTTGCTCAGCGCCAAATGAGCGCAGGTAAATCCCTTTTTCCTTGTCAAAGGCAGCAGTTCCTCCATGGGAAGCTTTTCGCCGTCATGAAGCCTTAAACCTAATTGCAGCATTTTATATTCTCCTCTCTGATCTCATCGGCTCTCTTAACCAGAAAGCCATATACAGGCAATATATCGCTCACTATTACAAATCAGCTCATGCCGCTCCCTATTATAGCATGTTTTCTTTTTATGAAAAAGTTAAAATTTGTCTTATAAAACCAATCGTTCCATCCGTTCTTGTTTTACCTCTCCTTTCCCTTCTCCCTCGCAAACTCCGTAAGATCATATTTTTTCAGCGCCCGCTCCACTAATTCCGGCAATTTTTCCGGCCCGCAGGCGAAACAGGGAATATCCATTTCTGCGATCCGCTTCGCTGTAGTCTCATCATAATAAGGCTTCCCGCCGTCTGCCACTGCCAACAGCACGATCACGGTCACACCGCTCTCCTTCATCTCCCGCAGATGGCGGAGCAGTCCAGCGCGGTTTCCTCCCTCGTCCAAGTCGGAGATAAGGAAAAACAGCGTATTGGCCGGACTTTCCACATACTGCCTGCAGTATGCCAGGGATTTGGCAATGTCTGTGCCGCCCCCCATCTGAAATCCAAACAAAAGATCCACGGGATCCTGACACAGGTCGGTCAGATCCATAATATTGGTGTCGAAGGCCACCACTTGTGTTTTAACTGACGACATAGAAGCCAGGATACA
>CABQJX010000064.1 GCA_902464595.1 uncultured Lachnoclostridium sp.
AAGAAGGGGGAATTTAAGCGTACCTCCAACCGCCATGACTATGCCTTAAAACCATATGGGCAGACAGCTCTCAATGCGTTAAAGGACGGAGGGTATGACGTGATCTCCATTGGAAAAATTTATGATATTTTTGACGGTGAGGGGCTTACTCAGTCCAATCACTCCGATTCCTCCGTCCATGGAATGGAGCAGACCATTGAATATGCGGGAAAAGATTTTACTGGCCTTTGCTTTGTAAATCTTGTGGATTTTGATGCGCTTTGGGGACACCGCCGCAATACAGAAGGGTATGGTGCGGAGCTGGAGCGTTTTGATGAGAAATTAGGAGAACTCCTTCCTCTCCTGAAGGAGGATGACCTTTTGATCCTCACTGCCGACCACGGAAATGATCCCACCTATACAGGAACGGATCATACAAGGGAGAATGTTCCGTTTATCGCTTATTCACCCTCTATGAAAGAGGGAAAAGATCTGGGAGAGGCAGATACCTTTGCCGTGATCGGAGCCACCATTGCAGATAATTTTGGCGTGGCCATGCCTGAGGGGACCATTGGTTCCTCAATTTTGGAACAGCTTTCCTAGAGTGAGGCAGGTTCAGAAGATATTCAGGAAATATTCGTAAAGTATAAGAAAGCAGCATAAAATGTAAAGCAGACTGTCCTGATTTTGGAAGAAGGAGATATTCCTTTGATCCAAACAAGGGCAGTCTGTTTTGCTTTGTACGGAGGATGCCAAGATAAATCCTATAATTATTATATATAAATCCTATAATTAATATGATTAGAAATATATTAGCTATGGACTTTTCTGTATAAACATGGTACAATAGAGTTGTCGGCAAAAACTACTAAAAAGGAGGCTGCAAAATGAGTAATATTGAGCAAGTCCAACAAGTATCTAATTCACCCATCCTGTGGCTGTTGTGCGGAGTGACAGTTATCATTTCTGCCATTCAGACTGTTATGTACATGAGACAGTGCAGCAGGACCACAAGAGAGGTCGGCCTGGATCCGAAGATCCCGAAGGAGGCGTTCCGCGTAGGCCTGATCTCAGCAATTGGCCCGGCCTTAGGCGTATTTATTGTTATGGTAGGCCTGATGGCTTCCATCGGCGGCCCTATGGCATGGCTGCGCCTTTCCATTATTGGAGCTGCTGCCACAGAGCTTTCCGCAGCGAACGTAGGTGCAGATGCATGCGGCGTTCAGCTGGGAACAGAGCAGTATACCTTAGTATGCCTGGCAGTATCCTGGTTTACCATGGCTTTAAACGGAGCTGGCTGGCTGCTGTTTACAGGCGTGGCAACCCCCTCTCTGGAAACTCTTAGAAATAAGGTATCCGGCGGAGATATGAAGTGGCTGGTTGTGCTCAGCGGAGCATGTTCTCTGGGAATCTTCGGCTATCTGAATGCAGGTGAGATCCTCAAAGGGGTAGGGAACACGCTGGCAGTTATATCCGGCGCCATTTCAATGGTGGTACTTGTAAAGACTGTGTGCAAGAAGTATCCTAAGCTGATGGAATACTCCCTCGGCATCGCTATGATCATTGGTATGATCTTTGCATTGGGATATGACCAACTCATTAAATAGACCAGGAGGGGAGAAAAATGACAGAAAAAGAAATCATGAAAGAATGGAAGAAAAGCAGTATCAGAATTGGTTCTCCAACGAATATCCTGGCTGCCCTTGCTTCTTTTATACCCGTTATCTGGCTGTGTACTACTTATGATTGCTGGCCCCCTGTAAGCACGGTTCTGACAGCTTGGGGAATGATCGCCGCTTCTTTCGGAGCATTTTATTTTGTAGAGCCAGTGTCTTATTATGCGGCTCTCGGAATGACAGGAACTTATCTGAGCTTCCTTTCAGGAAATATCGGAAACATGAGAGTTCCCTGTGCAGCTCTTGCATTAGATGTAACAAAGTCTGAGCCTGGTACGATCCAGGCAGAGGTTGTTTCTACTATGGCAATCTGCGGTTCCATTATCACAAACCTGATCGGAACAACCTCCGCTGTTATTGTGGGAGGCGCAGTTCTTGCAGTACTTCCGGAATTTATCGTAGTAGGTTTGACACAGTACGCCAGCTCCGCTATTTTCGGTGCAACCTTTGGAAACTTTGCTGTAAAATATCCTAAAATTGCTATTTTTGCTATTGTAATCCCTGTTATCTTAAAAGTGGCAACCGGACTTCCGGCAGCAGCAGTTATTGTATGTACCGTATTCGGCACACTGCTGATCGCCAGAGTATTCTATAAGAAGGGGCTTGTTTAAAACAATATTTGGCAAAAATCATTACTGATAGAAATTTGATTTCAGGAAAGGAGTCGTTTATGATGTGGGAAAAGTGTAAAGATTTACAGGAAGGCCTTGTAAAAATGCGCAGGGAGCTCCACCAGATCCCGGAGGTTGGAGGGGATCTTCCAAAGACGAAGGCTTATGTTATGGAAAAGTTGAATGAACTGGGAATCCCCTTTGTGGAGAATGATACAGACAGCGCTCTGATCGCTACCATCCAGGGTGGAAAGCCAGGAAAAACCATTGCTCTGAGAGCCGATATGGATGCCCTTGCGATCAAGGAAGCAAATCCTGTAGATTACATATCAAAGCATGACGGGTGCATGCATGCATGTGGTCATGATACCCACATGACTATGCTTTTAGGCGCAGCGAAAATTTTAAGCGAAAATAAGGATCAGATTCCAGGAACGGTAAAGCTGTTCTTCCAGACCGATGAGGAGGGTTCCCGCGGTGCAGAGCGTCTTTGCCAAGCAGGCGTGATGAAGGGTGTTGACGCTGTGTTTGGAACCCATATCGGAACTATCCTGTCTAAGGACATCAAAGCAGGAACCGTCATCTGTGTTCCAGGCTGCTGTATGGCTTCCTTCGATAAATTTGTCATCAAGGTAAAGGGAATGGGATGTCATGGTTCTACTCCTGAAAAGGGTGTAGATCCGATCAATATCGCCTCCCATATCGTGATCAATCTTCAGGAGATCATTGCAAGGGAAATCCCGGCAGTAAAGCCATCTGTTCTGACCATCGGCCATTTGCAGGCTGGATACGCTTACAATGCAATTCCATCTGAGGCTCTGATCGAGGGAACGATCCGTGCTCTGGAGGAAGATGTACGCCAGGAGCTGGCAAAGAGGATTGGAGAGGTTGCAGAGGCAACCGCGAAGGCGTTTAGGGGCGAAGTTGAATATGAGATGATCTGGGGAGCTCCTCCTGTTATCAATGAGGCAGAGATGGCGAAGCTGGCTGCTGACTGTGCAAGAGATGTAGTGGGCGATGATATGGTGATCGATCATGTGGAAGCGCCAAATATGGGCGGCGAGGATTTCGCTTACTATCTGAAGGAAGCTCCGGGAGCATTTATGTTCCTCAGCTCCTCTAACCCGGAAAAGCACACAGATGTTCCTCACCACAATCCTCTGTTCAATGTAGACGAGGATGTGTTCTGGATCGGTTCTGCAGTATTTGTGCGGATCGTGGAAAAGTATTTAGGCATGGAATAGGAAGCAGGAAAGGACAGTTTGAGTTATGACACCAGGGTTACTGTTTTTAGCGTACGGCGTGATCGTCATTGTGGCCATGTATGTGTTTGTTTATATACCAAATAAGAAGAAACACAAGAAAATGCAGGAGCTGCATGATTCCATTCAGGAAGGGGATCAGGTTATCACCATAGGAGGCGTAGTCGGGACTGTGGTTAAACGGGATTCTGAATATGTAACCCTTCGGATCGATGAGGAGACCGGCTCCACGATGAAGATTGTGCTTTACGCAGTGCATCAGAAGCTTAGTTAACAGACAGCAGACACGGAAGCTGTGTGGGTGGAAAGTACCCGCCAGACTCTGTGTCTGCTTTATTTTTGGCTGTACGGCAGGTCAGTAAGGAGAAGAAAACTCTTTACTGTACCGGGGAAGCGTGTTACAATGGGGCCATTAGGGAAAAAGGGGATTGTAAGAAATTTCCTTTTCTATGAAATGAGGAGTAAAAAGAATGAGAAAAAAATGGACTTGTATTTGTATGGCAGCCCTTCTTGCATTGTCTGTGCTCAGCGGATGCAGCGCTTCTGCTAAGACGGAAACAGAGACGGAATCCTCTATCGAAAAGACAGGGGAAGGAACCGAGGCAGCCGGAACAGAGGGTTCGGAAGCAGAAACCGAGGCAGTCGGAACAGAGGGTGCGAAAGCAGAAACCGAGGCAGCCGGAACAGAAAGTGCGGAAGCAGAGACGGAGTCAGCCGGAACAGAGACCGTAACGGGAAAGCACCATGTGACGATCACAGTGAAAGACTATGGTGAGATCGCAGTGGAGCTTTATGGAGATGAGGCTCCGATTACTGTGGCGAATTTCCTCAAACTGGCAGGAGATGGATTCTATGACGGACTGACGTTCCACCGGATCATAAGCGGTTTTATGATCCAGGGAGGAGATCCTCTGGGAACCGGCATGGGAGGAGCCGATGAGGAGATCAAGGGAGAGTTTGCCAATAATGGGGTGGAAAACCCATTATCCCATACAAGAGGAGCCATTTCCATGGCCCGTTCCCAGAAAATGGACAGTGCCAGCTCCCAGTTCTTTATCGTTCATGAGGACAGCCAGTTCTTAGATGGGGATTATGCCTGCTTTGGGTATGTTACAGAAGGCATGGAAGTAGTGGACGCCATCTGTAAGGATACTCAGGTAGAGGATAACAACGGGACTGTGGCAAAAGAAAACCAGCCGGTGATCGAAAAGATCCAGGTTGTGGACTGATCGGGGCAGGATATAAATTTGTAATTAAAACCAGCGTAGCCATAAATCTGACGGCTATGCTGGTTTCATTTTGATGAAAATAACCTTGCTTTTATAAAAAAACAGGGAGAACATATTTTCTTTTTTTCTATTGTTTGTACCGCTATTATACGATATAATGATAACAAGTTCTGAGATAAATGATAAGGAGGAGAAGATTACTGTATGAGGTATATAGGAGGAAAAACAAATCTCCTAAATGATATTGGAACTGCGATCACGACATTTGCTCCGAATACAAGAACTGTAATTGATATATTTTCTGGCAGCGGTGCTGTCTCTGCTTATCTCAAGTCCAATCATTATAATATCATTGGCAATGATTTTATGTATTTTTCTTATGTTCTGAGCAGAGGAACGACTGCCTTGGATCAAGTCCCCAATTTTGAGAGGCTGGGAATCCATGATCCTATTAAATATTTAAATTCA
This sequence comes from uncultured Lachnoclostridium sp., assembly GCA_902464595.1. GTDB lineage: Bacteria > Bacillota > Clostridia > Lachnospirales > Lachnospiraceae > Enterocloster. Next base: position 5,226 of record CABQJX010000064.1, read on the forward strand.
CTTCGGTTTGAGGATGCAGGGATTTCTATAGAAGAATGTTTTATTTATAATAATTATTCCCCTCATGGCGATGTAAAAAGGATGTATTTTCAAAATAAGAATGCCATAAAAATAGATATAATAAGGATTACAATTGAACGTTGGAAAAACAACAATCGCATCAATGAGGATGAATATTTTTATCTTCTTGGAGCCTTGATCGCTGCCGTTCCATTTGTAAGTAATATTACAGGTGTATATGGAGCCTATTTGAAGCATTGGGATGCAAGAACATATAATCCTCTGGAATTAAAGCATCCTGCTCTTATAAATGGAGGACAAGCTGTCTTTTTTAATAAAAATTGCGATGTCCTATTATCAGAAGATAAAATTGAGGCAGATCTGCTTTATGCAGATCCTCCTTATAATTCCAGACAGTATCTGCCTAATTATCATGTCCTTGAAACGATTGCAAAATATGACAATCCGCCTATTCATGGAGTAACTGGAATGAGAGATTACCAGGAACAGCGCTCGGATTTTTGTACGGTGAGGGGAGTTAAAAATGCTTTCAGACGCATGATCGAAAATGCCAAAGTCAGATATGTTCTTATTAGCTATAATAATGAAGGGTTATTGACCACAGAAGAACTGACAGATATTTGCAAGGAGTATGCTTTGCCAAATACATTTTATTTGCAGGAGATAAACTACAGAAGATATAACAATGCAGGAACTGCTCCAGGGGGAGTGAAGGAGCAGCTGTATTTTTTTTGTAAATAGCAGGAGGAATTATGATATACGACAAATCTCCTTTGAATTATATTGGAGGTAAATACAAAATGCTTCCTAAGATCATCCGATTTTTTCCGAACCAGATAAATGTAATGTATGATTTATTTGCCGGAGGCTGTGATGTGTGTACCAACATTGCCGCGAATCAGATATATGCAAACGATATAAATTTTTTTGTTATTGACATATACAGGGCTTTTCAGCAAAGAACATTGAATGAATTATTAAATGAAATTGATGAGATTATTGCGCGATGGAATTTAAGTATGACAAATGAAAAGGGCTATATTGCTTTTAGAAACTACTATAATTCTATCCCGATCGAAAAGAGAAATCCCATTGAATTGTATGTTTTGGTGTGTTATTCCTTCAATTATCAATTTCGCTTTAACAATAGTAAAGGGTTTAATAATCCATTCGGGCGTGAAAGAAGCAGCTTTAATCCTAGGATGAGGGAAAATCTTAGTATTTTCCATAAAAAGCTTGCTAATATTGCGTTTAGTAGCCAAAACTTTCGGGATCTGGATTTAGGATTTTTAAAAAAGGGCGATTTCCTGTATGCTGATCCTCCTTATCGAATTACAACGGCAAGCTATAATGACGGAAAAAGAGGGTTTGAAGGTTGGAAACTGGAAGATGATCTGGCCCTGTTTGACTTACTGGATCAGTTGGATCGCCAAGGGGTTCATTTTGCCCTGTCAAATGTGATCGAACATAAAGGAAAAATAAATACAGAACTTATGAGATGGAAACAAAAATATCATACTCATAGAATTAATTACAGCTATAACAATAGTAGTTATCAGGCAAAAAATACAGATCAGGTTACAAGAGAGGTTTTGATCACAAATTATTAGGGGAGGGGATTTGATATGGTAAAGAGGACTTTTGGATGGATACAAAATCCCGGAGATCTGAAAAAATTAAAAAAAGTTGTTTCTATCTTTCAGCCGGGATCAGCTGTAAATTTATGGTTGATTCAATCCAGACTGCCTCTTTTGCTTCGGTATGCCCTTATCAGCCATGATAATTATGATCGTTTTGTGTTGGAATTAAGTAAGCCGTTCATTGATATTGCTTATTCATTGCTAAAAGGAAAGGGAGCCGGATCCTCCGGCCGTAAAGAGGCAATCTGTACAGGTATCGTTCCGGCAGTCATTGATGCACAGCAAAGCAAAACGTATACAGATGGAGAAGGAAATTCTATCATGATCAAAAAGCCCTATACGGATGACTGGTCGGCAGAAGGCTACTTGCGATGGGGTATTTCCTGCGGGCTTATGGAATATGTAAAGGATACGGACTCATGCAGGATTACGGAGTTAGGCATGCAGCTTGCAAATTCAAGAGATGATTCGGCAGAGGAGAGAGAAGCTTTCATGAGGGCATTGCTTTCATATCCTCCGGTTATCAGAATATTATCACTTCTTGAGAAAAAGGATAATCAGACGAAGTTTGAGCTGGGGAGTCAATTAGGGTTCAAAGGTGAAATGGGATTCACATCAATACCTCAGGAAATATATATATGTGATTACTGCGAGGCTGAAACGCCTGCAAGAAAAAGCCTTGTCAGAAGCAACGATGAGGGGGATTCTGATAAATATGCCCGTGGAATTGCAAGCTGGTGTACTCAAATGGGGTGGGTGGAATCCTCAAGAAAAAAGGTTACAGAATCATATCGGGGCCATTCTTATACGGCAGATTTGCAAACCTATTCGATTACAAGAGCAGGTGAGCGTGCTCTTATAAAAGCGAGGGGAAATTCCAGCAATCCCCGCCTGTCTAAAATTTTAATGTTTGAAATGCTTGCTTCCAACAAAGCTCATGGCGCAGATTATCTCAGGTATCAAAGGGCTTGCCTTGTAAAGGCGTTTTCAAAGACAGAGAAAACTCTTGAGCAGCTTCAAAATGCACTAAAAGGGTATGATCTGGAAGTTGATGTGGCTTCCATCAGAGATCATATTGACGGCTTACAGTCCATTGGAATTGATATTTCGGTAAATGGAAATAAATACAGGCTTTTAGATAAAATTGAACGGTTAGAAATACCTTCCCGTTCCGCTTGTGTGAAGGATGAGGTTAATGATATTATTGATAGGGTTCGCAAAAAACTTGCTCACCTGGATCATAAGTATCTTGCTCTTATTGATCTTGCTTATAGTGATGCTTCCTCCAGGACAAAGAAAAATGCAGATGCTCGTGAATTTGAAATACAAACAGCCAATCTTTTCTCCAAAGAACTTTCATTTGAAGCAATGCGGCTGGGAGATTCAAAGCGTCCGGATGTAATCATATCCTATGATAGGAATGGAACGATAATAGATAATAAGTCTTATAAAGGCGGCTTTAATATAAACCGTACCTGTGCAGATGAAATGAGCAGATACATTAATGAAAATATCAAACGTTCAGCAATTTTAAACCCCAATAAGTGGTGGGAAAGCTTTAATCCGAGAGTTTCTGACTATACGTTTCTTTTTGTTACTTCCTATCTGCGGGGAGAATTTGAAAAACAATTGAATTACATATCTGCTGCCAATTCCGGAATAAAAGGTGCAGCCATAAGTATTGAAAATCTTTTATATTTTGCAGAGGGAATAAAAAGCGGAAAGTACGTACCATTTGATTTTTATAACAATTTTCATAATAAAGAAATGATCTACGGTGTTTAAAACCTTTTATTGATTGATGGATGGAAGAAAGGGGAACCAATATGAGCAAGGTGACAGTCTTACAGGCAGGGGCGCTGCTGCTGGCCGCTTTTTTAATGGGAGCGGAAGGAAATGGATCAGGGGCAGAATGGTCTTTATTGCCCATGAATGTTTTGGCGGCTGAGGCAGAGGATCCCTCCTGCTTTGTATCCGGGACAAGAGTTAACGGGATTGGGATCGGCGGTCTGAATGTAGATGAGGCCAAGGCAAGAATTGAGGGATTTTATGCAGGAGAATATAATCTGACCATACGGGAGCGCGGGGGGAAAGAAGAAAGCATTTCGGGAAAGGACATTGGTTATCAGGTCAAAGTGCCGGAAGGGCTGAAAGCCATACTGGATGCCCAGAATGCCGGAGGAAGAGTCTCTGGCCCGGATGCAGATAATACCCACACAATGGTGATGGAGGCTTCCTACAGTGAGGAAAGCCTGGAACAGAGCATCCGGAAGCTGGCTCTCATCAGCGGTTCCGGGATCACAGTTACCTCCGATGCACATGTATCCTCCTATGAGGAAGGAACTGATTTTTCCATCATTCCTGCCGTCCAGGGAAACAATGTAGATGAAGGGCGTACGATCCAGGTGATCCGGGAAGCGGTAGAGACCGGAAAGACAGAGGTGGATGTAGATCTGACAGGCTGCTATTATGAGGTCAAAATATGGGAAAGCGATGAATCCCTTCAGTCCCTCTGCGAGGAGATGAACCGGTATCGCCATATGAAGGTAAGCTATGTGTTTGGGGAGGAGAGGGAAGAACTCACTGGGGAGCAGATCACTTCCTGGATCACGGGAAGCCAGGAGGGAAAAGCGGTTATTGATCCCCAAAAGGTTACAGATTTTGTGACAGCTCTGGCAGCAAAGCGGGATACAGCCGGGACGGCCCGGATCTTTCGTACCGCCCAGGGAGCAGAGGTTCCCCTTACAGGCCCTTATGGCTGGAAGATCGATGTGGCGGGGGAAGTGCAGGCTCTGACGGATCTGATCCAGGCAGGGCCTGTGGAAGGTGTTGTAGACCGGGAGCCGGTGTATGCCTTAAAGGCAGCCAGCCGCACAGCGCCTGACTGGGGAAGGACCTATGTGGAGGTGGATCTGGCAGGACAGCATGTTTATGCCTTTCAGGATGGGGTTCTGGTCTGGGAAGCGCCCTGCGTTACCGGAAACCTGTCAAAGAAGTATGACACGCCGGCTGGAATTTACAGCCTGACCTACAAGGAAAAAGACCGGATCCTCCGGGGTGCAAAAAAAGCAGACGGAACCTACGAATATGAAAGCCATGTGGATTACTGGATGCCCTTTAACGGGGGGATCGGCCTTCACGACGCCCCCTGGAGAAGCAAGTTTGGGGGAGCAATCTATCAGACAAGCGGAAGCCACGGATGCATCAATCTGCCTCCGGCTCAGGTTCCGGCTCTCTATGATCTGGTATATAAGGGAATGCCGGTAATTTGTTATTAGATGATCTTCCATCACGAAGCCGCCTCTTGCCATCTCTTGTATAAAATGCATGCTGATTTTTAAAAATCATGCTTTATTTTCTACTTGCAAAAAAGGAAAGAAGCGAGTAAATTGTAACTGCCCAGACATAGGAAGGAAGTATGCCTGGGCAGTTATTGTTGTTTTATTTTGTCCCCGGAAGTATAAAAAAGGGGATCGTATCATTCAATTCAAAAAAGGAAGATGGAAGTCATGGCAGGAAACGCTGAGAAAGATATGACACAGGGCTCCCCTGTGAAACTGATTGTTGGATTTTTTATTCCTATGCTGTGCGGCCTGTTGTTTCAGCAGCTGTATAACATGGCAGATACGATCATTGTGGGAAAATGCCTGGGGGTAACGGCCTTGGCGGCGGTAGGTTCCACAGGCTCCATTAATTTTATGATCATAGGCTTCTGTCTGGGAGTATGCAGCGGCTTTGCCATTCCGGTGGCTCAGAAATTTGGAGAAAAAAACGAACCGGCCCTTAGACGTTTTGTGGCCAACAGCGCCTGGCTGTCTGTGATTTTTTCGGTAGTAATGACGGCAGCTGTCTGTCTCCTTTGCTATGATATTCTGGAGCTTATGCAGACGCCCGCAGATATTATTGACGGCGCTTACAAATATATTTTTGTTGTATTTTTAGGAATACCGGCTACTTATCTTTATAATCTGCTGTCCTGTACCATGCGTTCACTGGGGGACAGCACAACGCCTCTGGTATTTTTGGTGTTCTCTTCTGTCCTTAATGTAGCCCTGGATTTTTTTACGATTTTAGTGCTCCACATGGGAGTGGAGGGAGCAGCTTGGGCCACCATTACAGCGCAGGCGGTATCCGGCCTTCTCTGCCTCTTTTATATGAAAAGAAAATTTGTGATCCTGAAAATGAGCAGAGAGGAATGGAAGCCTGACCGGCATTACATGAAGATCCTCTGCAATATGGGAATCCCTATGGGATTGCAGTATTCGATTACCGCCATCGGCAGCGTGATCCTTCAGACAGCGGTCAATTCCCTTGGTTCTATGGCAGTGGCGGCAGTCACCGCGGGGACAAAAATCAGTATGTTTTTCTGCTGTCCCTTTGACGCTCTTGGTGCAACCATGGCCACCTATGGGGGCCAGAATGTGGGAGCGAAAAAATTGGACCGCATCCATCAGGGGGTGAAGATAGGCTCCATTCTGGGCTGCATTTATTCAGCCCTTGCCCTCGGTGTGCTGTGGATATTTGGGGATGCCATTACTTATCTGTTTGTGGACAGCAGCGAGGCAGAGATCATTGCCAATACCCGCTCCTTTTTGATCGCCAACGGAGTCCTGTTTATCCCTCTGGTTTTTGTGAATGTGATACGGTTTATGATCCAGGGGCTGGGGTATTCAAAGCTGGCAGTGATCGCAGGTGTCTGCGAGATGACAGCCCGCTCTGTCGTGGGATTTTGCTTCGTGCCTGTATTTGGGTATGGGGCTGTCTGCTTTGCCAATCCGGTGGCCTGGATCGCAGCGGATCTGTTCCTCATTCCCGCCTACTTTTATGTAATGAAAAGCCTGGAACGGCTGTTTGGCCAGAATCAGCGCTTCCAGGGAAGAACCGGCTGAAGACGGTAGTTTACGACCAGATCCTTACGGCTGTACATTTTATGGAAATTGGACAGGATCCGTTTCATGACCATCTCACCCAGTTCTACAGTCACAGTGGGAAGGAGGATAATGTACTGGCTGACGCTGTAGCGTGTATATACATCGCTGCACCGCAGGGAGGTGCGGATCGCATTGTTTAAATGATCCATGGCTTTTGAAAGCACTGGATTTTTGGGAGTTTTGTCATTCAGGCCGCTGAGGGTCAAAAGGCACAGGTAAATGGAATCGCCGGTCCGTTCAATGGAACGCCGCTCCAGCTGGAACAGATCCCGGAATACCGGATATTCACAGTAAAAAGCTCCCCCGGAGGCCTCCTCTCTCAGGGTTTCCTGGATCACATCCAGATTGGTAGCCACGTTCTGTTCGCTGTCCTGTATCAGTTTATAAAGATCCTTAAACCGCTGGGAGGGAGAGATGGAAAATTCATTGTAGAACAGATCTGTCGTATGGTTGTACTGTTCAATGGCCTGGCTGATATGGCCGTCCTTATAGAGGGCGTAAACCAGATGATAGTAAAATTCCTCGTCAAAGGGCTCAATGGAAATAGCGTTTTGGCAGATCGAGGTGATCCGGCTGTAGTCTTCCCTCTCAGTCAGAAGTTCAATGGTTTTGTAAACAAGCTTTTGGTAGAGAGAGTGATAATAGGCGCTGGTGGGGATAACCCATGATTCATATTCTGAATTTGGAAGGAAATCCCCCTTGTATAATGTAAGCCCCTCCAGGCATAACTCCAGAATGTCTTCATTTGGGTTGGCCTGGCTGAGCACGCGGCTGCAGATTTCCTCAAACTGATCGGCATCCAGAACCGTTTCATATTCTTTGGTCCAGCCATAGGAACCCTGCTGCTGGACTAAGAGCTTCTGAGGGGAAATACCCAGGGGCTCTAAAAGCCTGCGGCTGCGGAACATCAGCGTTTTTAAAGCACCGTTTGGATTGGCTCCCGTATCATCCATCCATATGGTGCTGATCAGCTCACTGGGGCTGATGGCCTTTTTTTGAAATACGATCAGATATTTTAAGAGCCGCCAGGGCTTTTTGGATTGATTACTCTGGTCGCTGACTTCCTTTTCGCCGATACGAATGGAAAATTCCCCCAGAGTTTGTACATAAATTTTGGGTTTGTTTTCCACAGTGGATTCCTTCATGTTCCATCTCCTTCTCCATAATATAACAACTTGATATAAGTATACTAATCACGCCATTTATTGTCTAGCTTTTAGGGGCGAAAAATAGAAAATATTGCAAAATGTTTATTTTGTAACCAAAATGTAACCGGATTCGTTTATAATAGAGAGGACTGAATGGACTATTTTGAGAAAGAGCAGGTGAAACCATGTCTATTTCAAGAGCGGGAGCGTTACCTAATTCCTACAAATATATAAAATTGGCGATTGACAGCTTTGAACACCGGCATCTGCAGGGGCGGATCTATCATGACAGCTTTGAAGAAGGGGTAGCTTTCCACTGCATTTCTGAAATGGCAATCTGCCTGGAACGGCTGTTCGACACCATGCGGTATCCCATGAAGAGCGTAGAACATAGAAGCTTTAACCCAAAGGAGTCAGTCTCGTTTCCTATATCTGAGATAAAGGGCGCAGAAGCGGTCTGCGGGAAGCTGGCCGAATATACGCTTCAGGTGAAATACCGGTTCCATTCTACCTGGCAGGGGAAGATAAAGAATATGAGAACCGGGGAAATATTTGATTTCCGCAGCTTTTTAGAGCTGATGGGATATTTTGAGCGTTCCTTAGGAGGCAAGGTGGAGGAATCCCCCTATGGTTTAGGCAAGCGCATGTGCGAGGTTACGGTACGGGAATATGACCGCTGTCTGATGGGGGGAGATGTATCTCATCCGGCGGTACGGGATCGTATTGTTTTTAAGGGGGCATTTGACCTCAAAGAAGAAATCGGGCATTTTCTCCTTCCTCTCCCAGAGGGGACAGAGAGGGAGAAGCTGATCATTCCCCGGAGCGTTTTGGTCCAGAGCAGTGCCTTTGGCAATATGACCTTTGTGATCCGTGTACTTTTCAGGCGCAATGCTACCTGGCAGGGAACCATCAGCTGGAAGGAAAAGCGAAAACAGGTCAGCTTCCGCAGCTTCTTGGAGCTTTTGTTCCTCATGGAGGAGGCGGCTGTCAGCGGAAATTGGGAGGAAGGATCCCACAGGGAAGCAGCAGGAAACGGAGCGGGACCGTTTTAAAAGAAGACTGGAAGTATAAGGACAGAAAGGACATTTATGGATAACAAAAAAAGCAGAGGCAGGGCGAGAGGCATTATAATCGTGATCCTCCTCGTGATCATGGCCGTCAGCGGAGCCATGAGTATCCGGGGCTGGCTGGAGGACAGAAGAACCCAGGAGCAGTATGAAAGCCTGGCAGAATCAGTTCAGGAAACGGAAGCAAAGCCTGAAATTATAGAGGCGGAGACAGAGACAGAGCCGGAAGAGGAGGTCTATCAGTCCCCCATTGATTTTGAAAGCCTGAAACAGGAAAATCCGGATACGGTGGGCTGGATCCGGATCGAGGATACCAACATCGACTATCCCATCGTCCAGTGCGAGGACAATGATTTTTATCTGAACCATGATTTTTACGGCAAGGAAAGCGTGGCTGGAGCAATCTATCTGGATTTTGAGAGCCAGGGTGATTTTAAGGGACGCAATCATATCCTTTACGGCCATAATATGAAAAACGGTTCTATGTTTAAGGATGTGAACCGTTATAAGAATGAAGCATATTTTAAGGAGCATCAGTATTTCAGCATCTATACGCCGGAACGGGAGATCCGGTTAAAAGCGGTAGCCGCTTATTACGGAGAAGCAAAGCCCATTGTCCGCATGACAAAGTTCAAGTCACAGGAAACCTTTGATGCGTTTGTTTCTGAGATGATCAAGCCATGCCGGTATGGGGAGGAGGTCTCCTATCCGGTCAAGTCTCTGTACACTCTGGTGACATGCAGCTATGAGATCAATGACGCCAGAACCTTCCTTTTTGCTGTGGAGGTGGACGAGGAGGGAAATGAGATCCCGCCGGAGACAGAAGCAAAGGCAGAGACAGAGACACAGACAGAGGGAGAAGCAAAGGCAGCGACAGAAGCAGAGACACAGGAAAAATGATTTTCCAGCCGTTATATGATTTTATTTCCTTGAGTTTCCGCAGTTTTCTGTAAGCTTTTCGATTCGGATTGATAGGTGACTTTGGAGGCTATTAGAGCCCCTTAGGGCATGAAATGTTTTGTTAGGGACAATATCAAACTTGTTTGAGCG
>CABQJX010000065.1 GCA_902464595.1 uncultured Lachnoclostridium sp.
TGCATCCCACATAAATAAAGGCTTTTTCAAGTCCATTTCATCACTCAAACTCAATCGTCGCTGGCGGTTTCCCTGTGCAGTCATACAGTACCCGGTTGACGCCTTTTACCTCATTGACAATGCGGTTTGTGACCTTGGCCAGCACTTCCCAGGGGAGTTGGGCGGATTCGGCGGTCATAAAATCCGAGGTGAACACAGCCCGGAGGGCAACGGCGTAGTCATAGGTTCTCTCATCGCCCATGCATCCCACGGAACGCATATTGGTGAGGGCGGCAAAATACTGTCCCAGGTTCTTGTCAACTCCGGCTTTGGCGATTTCCTCGCGGTAGATCGCATCTGCATCCTGAACAATGCGCACTTTATCGGCAGTCACTTCGCCGACAATGCGGACGCCAAGTCCAGGGCCGGGGAAAGGCTGCCTGAAAACAAGATATTCAGGGATCCCCAGTTCGAGGCCGGCCTTTCTCACCTCATCTTTAAAGAGGAGGCGCAGCGGCTCTACCAATTCTTTGAAATCCACATGTTCCGGGAGTCCTCCTACATTGTGATGGGACTTGATAACCGCTGATTTCCCCAGTCCGGATTCGATTACGTCAGGATAGATGGTTCCCTGGACCAGATAGTCTACCGAACCGATTTTTTTAGCTTCTTCCTCAAAAACACGGATAAATTCTTCTCCGATGATCTTGCGTTTCTCCTCTGGCTCCTCCACGCCTTTTAATCGGGCATAGAAGCGCTCCTGTGCATTGACACGGATAAAATTCAGGTCATATGGTCCTTCTGGGCCGAATACGGCTTCAACCTCGTCGCCTTCATTTTTGCGCAGCAGACCGTGATCTACAAACACGCATGTGAGCTGTTTTCCAACAGCTTTGGACAGCATGACAGCTGCTACAGAAGAATCGACACCGCCGGACAGTGCGCATAACACCTTGCCTTTTCCAATCTTTTCCCGAAGGGACTGGATAGCAGTTTCTACAAAAGAGTCCATTTTCCAGTCGCCTTTGCAGCTGCACACATTGTATACAAAATTGGATAACATTTTTGTACCTTCTTTTGTGTGTACTACTTCAGGATGGAATTGAACTGCATAAAATTTCTTTTCCGGACACTCCATAGCAGCGATGGGGCAGGAGTCCGTATGGGCGGTAACAGAAAATCCCTCTGGCGCTTCTGCAATATAGACGCCGTGGCTCATCCAGCACACTGTTTTTGGAGAAACACCTTCAAACAAGCGGGAAGAAGTGTCTACATTTACCTCTGTATGGCCATATTCGCTGACAACCGCTTTTTTGACCACACCGCCTAAGAGATAGCTCATGAGCTGTGCGCCATAGCAGATTCCCAGAACAGGGATTCCTAACTCAAAGATCTCTTTTGAGCAGCGGGGGGCTCCGTCCTCAAATACTACATCGGGACCGCCGGTAAAAATAATTCCTTTTGGATTTAATTCCCTTATTTTTTCCAAACTCATGTTGTAGGGATGTACTTCGCAGTATACGCCGCATTCCCGTACACGGCGTGCGATCAGCTGATTATACTGACCGCCGAAATCCAGCACGATCATCATTTCTCTGTTCATGAGATCTATTCCTCCGTTCTTTTATTCTCCAAATGTTGTAAAGCAGTATCAATTTTCCCGGAAATAGTGAGATGAAATCCACGATCCCGTTGCTTTGGATCTGTGTTTTGGGTAATTTGGGTAAATTGAAAGAGATTGTACAAAATCGTACAATCTCTCTTTATCTTTGGTATGCCCACATTATAAAACATGAAACATCAAATGGCAAGATATTTCGACAATTTTTTTTGCCGGACTTTTTTCGCTTTTTTGGAGCTTTTGACAGACAGGAGAGAGGGAGGGATCAGGCCGTTTTTTAGACTGTTTATGACTGGGTTCGATGGGAAGGATTCTTGTTTGCAATAAAAAACAGGAATTTCCATTAAGGAAATTCCTGCTCACAATGCAGAAGATGGGAGTCGAACCCACAAGGTATTGCTACCACACGGACCTGAACCGTGCGCGTCTGCCAATTCCGCCACTTCTGCATTTGTGTTACTCTTGCTGAGCAACGAAGATTATTATAAACGAGAAAAATTGATTTGTCAATAACAATTTTAAAAAATTGTCTTGACGAAATGAAGGATAGAGAGTAAATATAGCTATAGCAAACAGTTAGGAAATGTTATGGGAGGCCTGCAGAGCATGAAACCAAAAGAAGAGAGCCGCGTTCTGGATATGACAAAGGGAAAGCCTTTCCGGCTGCTGTTAAGCTTTGCCCTGCCTCTTTTTCTGGGGAATCTGCTTCAGCAGTTTTACAATCTAGCGGACACGTCCATTGCCGGACATGTTCTGGGAGACAAGGCATTGGCCCAGATTGGCGCTACCTCTGCATTATATAGCCTGATCACCAATTTTGCTTTTGGTATCAATAATGGTATGGCCTTGACCGTGAGCCGGTATTTTGGAGCTGGCAGCCAGAAGAAGATGAAAGAAGCCGTCTGCTGGATGGTAAGCCTTTCTCTTTCATTTTCTTTTGTCCTCACACTGGCTTCTTTGGTGTTCCGGCATGAGATCATAGGATTTCTCAGGATCCCCGGGGAAACAGCAGAGGGAGCTCTGTCCTATTTGACCGTAATCTTGGCAGGTATTCCTCTTACAATGGCTTACAATATGGAATCCAGCCTTCTTCAGGCTGTGGGCAACAGCATCACGCCTTTGCTTCTTTTGATGTTCAGCAGTATTCTTAACGTGGCATTGGATTTCCTTTTTATGGGAACCCTTCATTTGGGTGTGCGGGGAGCGGCGGCGGCCACTGTTCTGGCCCAGGGGATCAGTGCTTTTCTTGGCTTGATCTACATTTGCAGGAATTATACCATGCTGCGATTTGGAAGAAAGCAGTGGAGCGTAAGCCCTAGGTTTGTGGCTGGGATGATCGGAACAGGGCTGAGCATGGCTTTTATGAGTGCCATTTATAATCTGGGGAGCGTGGCCCTGCAGAGCAGCATCAATGCATTGGGAAATGTATACATTGCAGCTCAGGTGGGAGGAAGAAGGCTGGCAGAACTGTTTTATATTCCAGGATTGGCTCTGGGAACCAGTGTGGCCACTTATTCCAGCCAGAATTACGGAGCGGGAAAGAGGGAGCGGATTTCCAAGGGAATATGGAGTGCCGTGATCCTGTATGGCCTTTGGTGGCCGGTGGCCCTCTCTGTTACTTTTTTTGCAGCTCCGGCAGCGGTTCGCATGATCACAGGGACGGTGAGCCAGGAGGTTGTGGACAACGCGGTAATGTATCTGAGGATCAGCATACCTATGATCCCTCCTATGGCGGTTTTAGTGATTCTGCGCAATGCATTTCAGGGTATGGGACATCCGGTTCTGCCTCTTTTTTGCAGCGGGCTGGAGCTGGTGGGAAAGATTATTTTCGCTTTTTTGCTGTTCCTGTCTGGGGATATACCGCCGTATGCATCTGTGAGCCGGTGACCTGGGTTGTCTGTGTGGCCTTTATTCTCGGAGCGGCTTATTGGTACAGAGATGAATTTAAATGATAATTGAGAAACGAAAGAGGAGCAGTCAATGAAAAAAGATCTTACAACGGGCAGCGTATTGGGAAATATCTTGTTTTTTTCCCTTCCGTATCTTCTGTCTTATTTTCTTCAGACCCTTTATGGGATGGCGGATCTGTTTATTATCGGACAATTTGAAGGTGTGGCGGCTACCACAGCCGTATCAGTGGGAAGCCAGGCGATGCACATGATCACGGTGATGATCGTGGGGCTGGCCATGGGAACAACCGTGAATATTGGGCAGGCAGTTGGGGCAGGGGATCAGAAAAGGGCAGCAGCAGCGATCGGCAATTCGGTTCTTCTTTTTATGACCCTATCTGCTGCTTGGGCCGGACTGCTTTTATTTTGGGTAAAGCCGATAGTTGAAGTTATGTCAACTCCCAGTGAGGCGGTAAAGGGAACCGAGGCATATCTGAGGATCTGTTTTCTGGGGATTCCTTTTATTACAGCCTACAATATCATAAGCTCCATCTTCAGGGGAATGGGGGATTCCAAAAGCCCCATGTATTTTATTGCAGTGGCCTGTGCTGCCAATATCCTTCTTGATTATTTGTTTATGGGCGTTTTTCATATGGGACCGGCGGGGGCGGCATTGGGTACAACCCTGTCCCAGACCATCAGTGTGCTCATTTCTTTAGCGGTTATAAGGAGACGGGAGTTAGGCATTTCTGTGAAAAAAAGTGATTTCCGGCTGAACCGCCTTGTTATGGGGCAGATCCTGAGGATTGGCGTTCCCATTGCTATGCAGGACGGTTTGGTTCAGATTGCTTTTATGATCATCACGGTCATCGCTAACAGGAGAGGTTTGACGGATGCAGCTGCGGTGGGGATTGTGGAAAAGGTGATCACCTTCCTGTTTTTGGTTCCTTCTTCCATGCTGTCTACAGTTTCCGCTCTGGGAGCCCAGAATTTTGGGGCAGGAAAGAAAAAACGTGCAGTTTTAACCCTGCGGTATGGGATTTTGATCTCAGCCGGTTTTGGGGCATTTGTCTCTGCTGCCGTTCAGCTGACAGCGGAGCCGGTAGTGGGTCTGTTTACAGCGGATCCCGCGGTAATGATGGCAGGAGGACAGTATCTGAGAGGATATATATGGGACTGTATTTTCGCCGGGATCCATTTTTGCTTCAGCGGATACTTCTGTGCCTGCGGCCGGTCGGAGCTTTCCTTCCTTTATAATATCCTTGCCATTTTGCTGGTGAGAGTTCCAGGTGTGTATCTGACCTCTGTCATGTTTCCCCATACACTTTTGCCTATGGGCTTAGCTACTGCTGCGGGCTCTCTTCTGGCAGTCATGATCTGCATCATAGCGTTTATGTGGATCGAGAGGCAGGGAGCGGAAAGTGGGAGATAGGAGACAAAAGACGGAAGATGAGAGGAAACGGAGGACAAGGGAGAGGAGACAGCGGACAAGAGACAGGGCGCAAGAAGGAAGAATGGAGAAAACGGGAGGAAAGACAGATGAGAGAACTGGCGGGAGGACAAGATAAGGACAGGCTCCAGGGTCAGAGCTGGGGCCAGGAGAAGTCATATTCGAAGGATCGGGTTTACGGAGATAAGGACAGGCTCCGCCGTGCTCTGCGAGACAGGCTTTCAGCCCTGGATCCCTCTTACCGAAGTATGGCGGATGAGTGTATTGCCAAATATGCTCTGGAGTTGAAAGCATACAGGAATGCCAATACTATATTTTGTTATGTGGGGATCCGTCAGGAAATCCAGACCTTTCCTATTTTAGTGGCCATGCTGGAGCAGGGAAAGAGGGTAGCAGTTCCAAGATGTATAGGAGCAGGGGTCATGGAGGCAAGGGAGATCCGCAGCTTATCCCAGCTGAAGCCCGGCGCTTATGGGATCCCGGAGCCGGGAAGGGATCTTCCGGTGGTGTCCCCAAAGGAGATCGATCTGGCGTTTGTGCCATGTCTGAGCTGTAATGGGAGAGGTGTGCGCCTGGGACAGGGGGGAGGTTACTATGACCGCTATTTGTCTGAATGCCGTGCTCTGCGGGCGGCTCTTTGCAGGGAAAAAATGGTCTGGGAGGAAATCCCATGGGAAAGACACGATATTCTTATGGATATGAGGATCACAGAAAAGGGGATACGGCATTTTGCAAAAAAATATATGAGTCTCCGGCCCTATGAGAGCCGGGATCTTTCTGACATAGTTCAGCTTTTCTATGATACAGTTCACACCGTCAACCGGAGGGATTATACAGAGAAACAGTTAGAAGCGTGGGCAGACGGACAGATCGACCTGTCTGTCTGGGATCAGTCTTTTCTGGCTCACGATACCGTAGTAGCTGTGATAGACGGACAGATCGTTGGATTTGGGGATATGGATGCCGGAGGGTATCTGGACCGCTTATATGTCCACAGGGATTTTCAGGGAATGGGGGTGGCATCTTCCATCTGTGATCATCTGGAAGGCCGGTCAGGGGAAAGGAAATTTTTTGTCCACTCCTCTATTACAGCTCGGCCCTTTTTTGAGAAGCGGGGGTATCAGGTAATAAAGGAGCAGCAGGTGGAGCGGAAGGGGCAGATGCTCACTAATTTCGTGATGGAGTGCAGGAAAATATAATGGTTCAGCCATACCTCTAATTTGCTTTTTCTGTCTCCAGCCATTGGATCGCCTGGTCGTACTGTTTTTTTGTGAAGGTGATCTTTCCCTTGCAGACAGAGAAAAAGCCTTCCTCCTTCAGCTGGTGGATGGTACGGTTTAAGGTTTTTACGTTGACGCCGATCTCCTCCTGCATGGACTGGCGAGTATGGGGGATGGTCAGGGAGGTACAGGGATTCTCCTGGGCCATTCCGTTTTGTGAACCATACTTGACCATATAGTCCAAAAGAAGATAGGAAGGAGGGTAAAAAAGCTTTACCCCATTATTATAGGAGGAGCGGTACAGCTTAAAGGCGATCCGGCGGGCTGCCAGTCCAAGGATATTCATATCTGTTTTCAGCCAGGTTTCCGCATCTTTGCGGCTGATATAAGCAACCACGTTATCCGTAACCGCTTCAATGGTTACGGAGGTGTGGGGCATACCGGCCAATATGGTCACTTCTCCAATAAAATCAATGGCCTTGTTGCTTTCGATCATGTATACATTTCCATTCTCAAATTCATTGATGACCCTATTTTTTCCTTTGGCCACAATTCCAAAATAATCAAGCTCCATATGTTTCTGATGGATGATAGAGCCTGCCGGATGGGTTCTGACTGTACAGCGGCGTCGTATTTCATCGGGCATACTCTGGGTGTATTCTTTCAGGGCAGGAACCTCCTGCTCTAATTCTGTCAGTGTCATGTTATGTTTACCGTCCCTTTTCGCTTTATGAAAATCACTTATATTATGATATTGAGGGCGCAGCACTAGTGCCTGCGCAATCCCCAAAACACTTCAAGTTCAAAAATCCTTCTGTAAGCAAGCCTGCGCTGGATTGATCGACCTTGTGATCTTGGTATCATATTATATCATTGTCGCGGCTGAAAAATCAATAAAGTTGTCAAAAGTGCTCATTTGTCCTTTTTTTGAAAAGAAAAATATCTAAAATATAGGTTATAAGGAAAGAAGAGTTTGGTCATAATGCAGAAGCTCCCTGTTTGTATTGAACCAAGTCTTATGAAAGGAAGAACAAAGGGACAGCCTGGTGCAGCTGGCTGGAAAGGAGGGCTCTTATGAGCGGAAAAAAAGAGACGTATGTGTATGGTTCCTTAAAGGAACGGTTTGCGTTGGAATGGAGGATCTACGCGCTGGCTTTTGGCTTTATTTTAATTGCAGATAACATTGGCCAGATCAAAATTCCGGTGGGGAAGGGAATGTTCATTCTTTTTCCTATCTTTTATGCCATTATCCTGGGGGTGCTCAGCGGTCCGCAGGTGTTAAAGATTGCGGATAACCGCCATGTGAAAGCAGCTTCTAAATTGGTAGTTGTAGGGATCTGTCCTTTTATCGCAAAGCTGGGAATTACTGCCGGGGCCAATATTGACACCATTTTAGAGTCGGGTCCGATCCTTCTGCTTCATGGATTTGGCGGACTTTTGGGTCCCATCCTGGCTGTTCCGATTGCAGTTTTACTGGGCATGAAGCGGGAAGCTGTGGGAGCCTGTCATTCGATTAACAGGGAGTATCATATGGCTCTGATCAATAACATTTACGGGCCTGATTCTGCTGAAGCCAGAGGAAGCCTCTCCATTTATATTGTAGGCGGCATGGTGGGAACCATTTATTTCGGCCTTATGGCCTCGGTTGTGGGAATGACCGGCCTGTTCCATCCCCAGGCTCTGGGGCTGGCATCCGGTGTGGGTGCAGGTATTATGATGGCTAGCTCCAGCGCAAGCCTTTGCGCTATTTATCCGGAATGGGCGGAGACGATCTCTGCCATGGCCAGCGTAGGGGAGACCATAGCAGGAATCACAGGAATGTATATTACGATGTTTCTGGCGATTCCCATGACTGACCGTGTCTATCGGATGCTGGAACCTAAGTTAGGAAAGCTCGGGACAAATGGAAATGGAAAGCTTGGGACAAATGGAAGGGACAGGAAGGAGGAAAGATCATGAGGTATATTGAGTGGCTTGTATTATTTGCTCTGGCCGCCTGCGGAACAGGGCTTGCGAATCTGATCGGATATGGAGTGGGGGTTTCGGATTCTCTTCCCGGTCTTGTGATCCTTATTGTGATCTCTATGGGAGCGGTGCTTTTGACAAAGATTTTGCCTTTTAAGCTTCCGATTGTGGCTTATTGCTCCATTTTAGGTCTGATCTCAGCTTCCCCCATTTCACCGGTAAGGGAATTTGTGATCCAGGCAGTTTCCAATATTAATTTTACAGCCCCGTTTACTATGGTGGGAGCCTTTGCCGGACTGGCGATCAGCGATCAGCTGAAGACTTTTATCAGCCAGGGCTGGAAGATATTGATCGTGGGGATCTTTGTTATGACAGGTACATTTGTGGGCTCCTGCATATGGGATCAGCTGATGCTGACCCTGGCCGGGGTGATCTAAGGAGGACTGGGAATGAATATAACAGAGAAGAATGAAAATAAGACAGTCTGTGATCTTCTGATCCGCGACACGACTTTGCTGGTGCGCTTTGACTGTTTAGAAAAACACTGGGATTTGGCTGTTTCAGATGGAAAGATCCTGGAGGCAGGGGAAGGTCTGGCGGAAAAATATGAGGCAGAGGAAGTGATAGACGGAAGGAAAAAGCTGTTTATGCCGGGCCTTATCGACTGCCATATGCATACAGGACAGCAGCTTTTGAAGGGGCTGGTTTTGGACGGGAAGCCTATTATATGGACCAGGATCATGCTTCCTTTTGAGAGCACTCTGACGCCGGAAAAAATGACTCTCAGCGCCCAGACGGCAGCCCTTGAGATGATCCGATCAGGCACGACCGGATTTATTGATGCGGGAAGTTATTTTATGGAGGATGCAGCCTCTGTTTATGAGAAGAGCGGACTGAGAGGGGCTTTATCTTATTCCACCATGGATGAGGCGGGGCTTCCAGACTCTATCGCTATGGATGCGGCTGAGGCGGTAAGGCGCACCGATTCCCTTTATGACCGTTTCCACAAAAAGGGAAATTTAAAGGTATATTATTCCCTTAGAGCCTTAAATTCCTGTTCCAACCGCTTGGTGGAGCTGGCCTCCCAGAGGGCAAGGGAGAGGAAAACCATGCTTCAGGCCCACATGAACGAATATATGGGAGAGGTGAATGGAATCCTGGAGCGGGAAGGGATGCTTCCTTATGAATATTTGGAAAAAATGGGAGTGCTGGACAGCCATTTTCTGGGCGCTCACAGCCTGATCCTTTCAGAAAGGGAAATGGAGCTGATCCGGGAGAGGGGATCGAAGGTGTGTCATTGTCCGTTCAGCAACTGCGGCAAGGCGGTTCCTGATACGCCAAAGCTTCTCTCCATGGGGATCCCTGTGGGGATGGGAACCGATGGCGCAGCCCATGGAGGCCTGAGCCTGTGGAATGAGATGAAGATTTTCCGCTCTGTTATGAATATTTATCACGGTGTTCCCAACCGGGATCCAAAGGTTATGCCGGCAGAACAGATTTTTAGGATTCTGTTAGAAGGAGGGGCTAAGGCCCTGGATGAGCCGGGACAGCTGGGCCAACTGGAACCGGGATACAAAGCGGATCTGATCGGGATCAATCTGGATCAGCCCCATTTGTGCCCTACGGGAAATCTTCTTCATACTCTGTTTGAGTGTGTCAATGCAGGAGATGTGTGGGATATGATCGTAGGCGGAAGGGTTATTATGAAGGATCGGGAAGTGAAAACAATGGACGAGGAGCGGATCCTTTATGAGGCGCGGGCATACATGGACAAAAATCAGCAGTGAAACGGTGTTTGAGGAGGATAATGAAACATGGAATTTTGGATGATCGTCGCAGGGGCAAACCTGATCGTAGGTGCATTTGTGGGCCTTACGGGTGTGGCTGGCTTCCTTCTTCCAATCGTATACACCAGCGTTCTGGGGATGGGAGTGACCCAGGGGCTGGCCCTGAGCTTTGCAGCTTTTATCGTATCGGGGGCTTTGGGGGCCTATAACTATAATAAGGCCGGCAATTTGGATATTCCCTTCGGGATCCGTCTGAGCCTTGGAAGCCTGGCCGGAGCGATCCTGGGAGTAAAGCTGAATCTTATTATCCCGGAGAAAACAGTACAGATCCTGCTGTATCTGGTGGTTTTCCTTTCAGGGATCTCCATCCTTTTGCGGAAGGATCAAGGGAAGGAAAAGGGAGAGGAAGACTATGTGATTTCAGAGCATTTGGCCGCAACCCTGCTTCTTGGCTTTCTCACCGGAGCGGTCTGCTCTCTGTCAGGGGCCGGAGGGCCAGTTTTAGTCATGCCTCTTTTGGTGGTTCTCGGCATTGGAATCCGCACAGCAGTAGGTGTGTCCTTATTTAATTCTGTGTTTATCGGCATACCGGCCTGTGCCGGATATATGCTCCAAAGCCCTGTGGGGGAACTTCTTCCCATTATGGCAGCAGCTCTTGTGTTCCACGCAGCAGGCGTTCTGTTTGGAAGTAAAAATGCGGTGCGCATCAACCAGAATCTGTTAAAAAAGGGGATCGCCGTGTTCTCCATTTTCATTGCTGTATGGAAGCTGGCTCTATAGTGCCATTCAGAAGCTCAGAATGGATATGGAAGAAAGGGAATCCGGGGAAAATCAGGGAACTGAGGGCTTTGTTTGACAGATGCTGGGTTTAAAGCTATAGTAGAGGGCATAAAGATTTCTTTATAGAATCTTTATGCTCTTTCCTTCTATTTTCTCTAGTTTCTTTATAGATACTTCTTTTACAATCAAGAAAAAGAGAAGGGAGGAAATAGAATGCTGTTTCGTAAAAATAGATGCAGGATTATTGCAGGATGCGGGCCTCTTGGCGCAGCTTTAGCCAGGTCATGGGATCGGAAGGGATGTAAGGTGGTTGTGATCGACACAAGCCAGACAAATCTTCGCCGGCTGCCCATAGAGTTCGGAGGATTTAAGCTGGAAGGGGATCCCACGGATGTGGAGGTGCTGGAAGCAGCAGGGATCAGGGAAGCGGAGCTTTTCATTGCCTCTGGGGGAGATGACAATACCAATCTGCTCCTGTCTCAGATTGCCAGCCGGATTTTTGGTGTGAAGCAGGTGTATGCCAGACTGGATGATGCGGGGAAGCGTTCTCTGATCCGGGACATGCCGGTGGAGGTGATCAGCCTTCATGAGCTGGCAGACGAGGACTACGGGCGTTTGGCCGAGACCATGGATAAGGGGGCGGCGGTATGAGCAAACGGGCAGTAGTCTGCGGGCAGGGAGCGTGCACAGCCTTTCTGCTTTCCGGCCTTTTGGAGAAAAAATATAAGGTGACTGTAATCGCAGAGGATCCTGAGTTTTGCCGCAAAATGGCGGAGGAAACAGATTCCCGGGTGATCTTAGGGGATCCTGGAAGCCCAGAGGTTTTAGAGGATGCCGGGATCCGGGGATCCCAGGTGATCCTGGCTTTGGGGGAACGGGATGAGGATAACCTGGAGATATGCCAGATGGGGACTAAGCTGTTCGGGATCGGCCGCTGTATCTGCCTGGTTCATAATCCCAGGAACAAGAGGCTGTTTGAACAGCTGGGAGTAGATCAGGCTGTAAGCCTTCCGCTGATCTTAGCTCAGGCTGTGGAGGAAGAAACTAAATAGATTTTATTTGGGAGGGATACAGACTCTTATCAGGAGGAATGCAGGGATTGAAACGGGAATTTGTGAAGAAATGTGTCAGAATGGCTTTCATATGGGGGGCTTCTACCGTTCTGGCTGTTATCATGGATCAATTCGCCATCCGGGCGGAAAATCTGCTCTTAGTATATATGCTGGGCGTGATCATCTGTATTCTGGCTTTGGGAAGCTTGTACTGGGCGCTGTGGGCAGCCGTCTTGTTTACTTATACCTTTAATTTCCTTTTTACAGAGCCGCGCCTTACCTTTCATATGGGCGATGTCAATTATGCGGTGTCCTCCGTCATTTTTGTGATGGGGGCATTTATGGTATCTACACTTGTAGTGAAACTGCAGAAGCAGATGCAGATTGCCAACAAAAAGCGGGAGATCACAGCCAAGATCAATGAGATCGGAAACGGATTTTTAAACTTATCAGGACTTCAGCAGATCAAGGAGTACAGTGAGGAAAGCCTCTCCAACCTGACGGGGCGGAGGGTGACGGTTCTTTTGCAGGAGGAAAGGGATAGGGAGAAGGACAAAGAAAAAGGCGACGAGAAAGTTGGAGAGAAAGGCGGAGAAGAGAGAGAAAAGGCGGATTTTAGCTTTGTAAGGCCTCTTTGCAATGGAGAAAAGACA
This sequence comes from uncultured Lachnoclostridium sp., assembly GCA_902464595.1. Lineage (GTDB taxonomy): Bacteria > Bacillota > Clostridia > Lachnospirales > Lachnospiraceae > Enterocloster. The sequence goes on from CABQJX010000065.1 coordinate 12,397, forward strand.
TATGGGGCGATCCTGTTTCAGGGACAGGACCGGGAGCTGAACGAGGAAGAACGCATTTATGTAGATACGGTCATTTCCCAGCTGACTCTGGTGGTAGAGCGGGAGCTTTTAAGCCGGGAACGGGAGCGGGCCCGTATGCAGGTGGAGCGGGAGCGGCTGAAAAGCACTCTGCTTAGGAGTATTTCCCATGATCTTCGTACCCCTCTCACCGGTATTACCGGCAGCGCCGGATTCCTTTTGGATAATCTGGAGATTATGGACGAGGAAGCAGTCAAAACCATGTTAAAGGACATCTGTACCGATTCTGAGTGGCTCAGCACGATGGTAGAAAACCTGTTGAATATGACCAGGATCCAGGAAGGGCGGCTGGATATAAGCAAAAAGAAAGAGGTTGTGGACGATTTGGTATCCGGCGCAGTGTGCCTGGTGTCCAAACGGGTAGGGGATCATATCCTTAGGACAGAGACGCCGGAGGATATTTTGCTCGTGTCCGTGGACGGGCGGCTGTTTACCCAGGTTCTTGTAAATTTGCTGGACAATGCGTTCCGCCATTCCGGGGAGAGGACAACGGTGACGCTGTCCGTCAGACGGCAGGGAGATCAGCTGGTATTCAGCGTATCGGACAATGGGGTGGGGATCCCGCAGAATAAGATGGATCAGATATTTGACAATTTCTTTACAACCGCTTATGAGGTAGGAGACCGGCACAGAGGAGTAGGGCTGGGATTAACGATCTGCAAGGCGATCGTGGAGGCTCAGGGCGGAGCTATAAGAGCCTTTAACAGCCCCCAGGGCGGAGCTGTGTTTGAGGTATCTATGCCCATGGAGGATTAAGTGATGAACGAGACGAGGATACTGGTCATTGAGGATGACAAGACCATACAGAATTTTATGAAAATATCTCTGAAAACCAGAGGATATGCTGCCATTCTGGCGGACAACGGGTTGTCAGGGATCTCGCTTTTTTATGCAGATCATCCAGATCTGATCCTGTTGGATTTGGGACTTCCCGATATTGACGGCATGGAGGTGCTGCGCCAGGTGCGCCAGGAATCTAACGTCCCCATTATTGTGGTTTCAGCCAGAGGACAGGAGCGGGAAAAGATCAGCGCCCTGGATGAGGGGGCTGACGACTATGTGACAAAGCCCTTCAGCGCAGAGGAGCTTTTGGCCCGGATCCGGGTAGGACTGCGTCACAAAAATGCGGTTCAGGGCGCTAGGGAGCAGGAGTTCTGCCTGGATTATTTCCGGCTGGATCCGGCCAGAAGAAAGGTTTATGTCCATGACCAGGAGGTGCATCTGACACCGCTGGAATATAAAATGGTGATTCTTTTGGTGAACAACAGCGGAAAGGTACTGACCCACCACTATATCCAGCAGGAGGTGTGGGGATACGAGACAACGGACGATTATCAGTCCCTGCGCGTATTCATGGCTAATATACGCCGGAAGATTGAAGATAATACGGCAAAGCCCAGGTTTATCCTTACCGAGGTAGGGGTGGGATACCGGTTTGTGGATGAGTAGTAAAATCCCTCTTGAAAAAGTATGGGAAACTGGGTAAACTGGTACTATAAGGCTATTGCAAAAAGACGCTGGAGCGCTTTTGCCTCCGGCGTTGCTTTTTTGAAATGACTTGAATGACTAGGAGGAGCAAGGCGATGTCTAAGAAAACAAAGGGAAAGGAACTGCAGCAGCAGCTCACATGGGAATTTCCACATATTGGAAAAGAGAAACCGGAGCAGGAGGAAAAGGCTTTTAAATACTGTGAAGGATATAAAGGTTTTTTGGATACGGGAAAGACAGAGCGGGAATGTGTCAAAGAAGCGGTTCGGATGCTGGAAAAGGGCGGCTACAAGCCTTTTGATCCGAAAGCCTCCTATGAACCGGGAGATAAGGTTTATTATGTCAATCGGGGAAAGTCCCTGATCGCAACGACCTTTGGCAAAAAGCCTTTGGAGGAGGGGCTGCGCATCAATGGCGCCCATATTGATTCACCCAGACTGGATCTTAAGCCAAATCCTCTTTATGAGAAGGAGGATATTGCATTTTTCAAGACCCATTATTATGGAGGAATCCGCAAATATCAGTGGGGGACGATCCCTCTTGCCATGCATGGCGTTATCATAAAGAAGGATGGGGAAAAAGTGGAGATTTCGATTGGTGAGGATGAGAAGGATCCTGTATTCTGTGTTACAGACCTTCTGCCCCACTTGGCTTCCAAGCAGAATGAGCGCCCTTTAAAGGACGGCCTCAAAGGGGAGGAGCTCAATATTCTGGTAGGCTCCCTTCCATTTCAGGATGAGGAGATCAAGGAGCCGGTGAAGCTTCTGGCGCTGAGCCTTCTTCATGACAAATACGGGATCACGGAAAAGGATTTCTTCCGGGCTGAGATCGAGATGGTTCCGGCTGTCAAGGCAAGAGATATTGGGTTTGACCGGAGCCTGATCGGCGCATATGGACAGGATGACAGGGTATGCGCTTATACGGCCCTGACAGCAGAAATTGATGCAAAGAAGCCTTCCTATACTACGGTGACAATCTTAGCAGATAAGGAGGAGATCGGCTCTGTGGGAAATACAGGCCTTAATTCTGATTTTGTCCTTCACTATATCGAGGAATTGGCTGCCCAGGCAG
>CABQJX010000066.1 GCA_902464595.1 uncultured Lachnoclostridium sp.
CCTTCTCCACCACGTCCTGAGGCGTGTTGAAGGTATATTGGCTCTTGCCCACGTATTTGATAATGGAAGCACTGACACCGGTCTCCTCTTTGACTTCCCGGAGCGCTGTCTCCTTGTACTCTTCGCCAGCTTCTACCGTTCCCTTGGGCAGGACCCAGCCCTCGTATTTGTTCTTATAATTCTTATAAAGAACCAGGATCTTCCCGCGAAATATAACCACACCGCCGCAGCTCGTTGCTTCAATCATTGCAATCCCTCCCGGTGTTGGTGTGAATCTGTATACATGACGATAACTGGTTTTAGTATACAACTTTTGTAAGGGATATGCAAGAACTATTCTAATCCAGCCTGTTCATGCCGAAAAACACCTTTTCCGCTGTGATCGGAAGCTCCCGAACACGGACACCCACCGCATGGTATACAGCGTTGGCAATAGCCGGAGACGGGGTATTAATGACTACCTCCCCGATGGATTTTGCTCCGAAAGGCCCTGTTGGCTCATAGCTGTTCTCAATCTCCACCTGCACCTTTCCAATGTCCAGACGGCTTGGAAGCTTGTACTGCATAAAGGAATTTTCATGGACTTTTCCGTCCTTGGAATAGCTGACTTCCTCATAGAGAGCCATGCCGATCCCCTGGGCAATTCCTCCTTCCGTCTGAACCTTCGCCAGATTTTTGTTGAGAGGCGTACCGCAGTCCACTGCGGCTGCAAACTGGATCAGTTCCACCTTACCCGTCTCCAGATCCACTTCCACCTCAGCCGCTCCTGCCATAAAAGGAGGCGGTGACACAGGGGAAGAATGGGAAGCGGTTGCCTCAATGGCATCCCCATTGGCACACTGTACCATATTTCCTAAATCTTTGATGGTGATTTCCTTAGGGGATCCATTTTCCCCGTTATCCTCACGATACACCCGCTTGCCGTCAAAGATCAATTCCTCCTCGCTGCACTCCAGATACTGAGCTGCCTTATTCAGGATCTGTTTCTTTAAGGACTGACAGGCTTTTACCACTGCCCCTCCGGTGAGATAAGCGGTGCTGGATGCATAGGAGCCGGAATCATAAGGGGAAATATCCGTATCTGCGCCGAATACAACAATGTCCTCCGGATCGCAGCCCAGACATTCCGCTGCTACCTGGGACAGAGTTGTATCGCAGCCTGTTCCCATATCAGAAGCGCCAATAATAAGATTATAAAAACCATCGTCGTTGATCTTGATGGTAGCTCCCGCTACATCCACGCCAGAAATGGAGGAGCCCTGCATAGCCATAGCCATTCCCACTCCCCGAACTTTGTTGGGGCCTGCTTGACGTCTGGGATATTTCTCATCCCATCCGATCATTTCTTTTACCCGGTTCACACAACGGTCCAGAGCGCAGCTGTTTGCCGTCTCTCCATAGTAAGCCGGCATAATATTTCCCTCTCTTACCATATTCAGCTGGCGGAATTTTAAGGAATCCATGCCGATCTCAGCTGCCAGCTCGGTAACGGCTGACTCCACAGCAAAAATACCCTGGGTCGCCCCGTATCCCCGGTAAGCTCCAGCTGACATACGGTTCGTATAAACCACATCATAGTGGAACCGGAAGGCTTTCGGAGTGCCGTAAAGAGGAATGGACTTATGGCCGGATAAACCAACAGTCGTAGGGCCATGCTCGCCATATGCTCCAGTATTGGATAAGGTATAGACATCGATCGCCTGTAAAATACCCTGATCGTCACAGCCGATCTTCACCTTTACCTCCATCTCATGGCGGGGTGAGGAAGCGATCTGGGATTCATACCTGCTGTAAACGATCTTAGCCGGTTTTCCTGTCTTCCATGTGACGATTGCCGGATATACCTCTGCAACCACTGTCTGCTTTGCTCCAAAGCCGCCTCCGATCCTGGGCTTGATCACCCGGATCTTTGATTTGGGGACATCCAGCGCGTGAGCCAGGATCCTTCTGGCATGGAAGGGAATCTGGGTAGAAGCCATCACATTCAGCCTTCCATACACATCCAGATAGGTAAACGCACGGAAGGTCTCCATCATTGCCTGCTGGTTCGCCTTTGTGTGATACACACGCTCGATCACATGGCTGCATCCTGCAAAGGCTGCCTCTAAATCCCCATGTCCCTCATCACCGCAGGCACACAGATTCCGCTTATTATCAGCCCCAACATCGCAGAGGCTTTTCCAGTCCTCCTCCGGGTGGACTAAAATAGCTCCATCCAGTGAATCATGCATATCCAGAACCGGCTCTAATACCTTATATTTCACCTTGATGAGGCGCATGGCATGATCCACAGCCGCCTCATCCTTTCCTGCCACGATGGCCACTGCATCGCCTACAAACCGCAGGCGGCGATCCAGGATCAGACGGTCATAGGGGCTGGGCTCCGGATAAGTCTGGCCTGCCATAGTAAAACGCTTCTGTGGGACGTCCTTCCAGGTCAGGATACATTCAATGCCGGAAAGCCGGGAAGCTACACCGCAGTCAATCTCCTCCACAAGAGCATGTGCGTAAGGGCTTCGGAGCACCTTTACCACCAGGCAGTCCTTCAATGCCAGGTCATCGGTAAAAACCGGCTTTCCTGTCACCAGGGCTTTGGCGTCCTTTTTGATGAGAGGCGCACCCACGACACGCAGGCTCTTTTTATCCAATGTACCGCTTTCATTCTCTCCCATTATACCTGTCCCCCCTTCTGTTCTTCCTTCTGCATTTCTTTCTGTGTTTCTTTCCGGAGCTCGGTGTCTTTCTCTCCCTGCTTTTCCTCCAGATACTTCTTCACTGCGCGCAGCTGGGACATATATCCGCTGCATCGGCAAAGATTTCCTGCCAGATACTCCTTGATCTCCTCCTCGCTGGGATGGGATAGTTCACGCTCCATTGCCAGCACATTCATGATAAACCCGGGACTGCAGAAGCCGCATTGCTCTCCGCCTTCTGCTGCCAGGAACATACCAAATTCCTCTGCCTCTTTCTCAAGTCCCTCCAGGGTGGTTACGTGGCGTCCATCCACACGGACTGCCAGGGTAGAACAAGACAGCACAGGCTTTCCGTCCAGCCATACGGTACAGAGGCCGCAGTTCGCCGTCTCGCATCCTCTCTTTACACTATAACAACCCAGGCTGCGCACCAGATCCAAAAGAAGGGTATCAGGCTCCGCCTCTGCCTGAACACTCTTTCCATTTAAACGAAATGCTATCTTCATACTCTGCTCACACTCCTTCCTGTCAGCCGCTCCATCAAACGGCGGATATACACGGCTGCCAGTCCATGGCGGTACTCGCCGCTTCCTCTGGTATTGCTCCCATAAGTAAAGGAATCCGCTGCTTCCTTTGCTAACTGAGCCAGGCTGTCATATCCGTCATCTGTAATCTTTACGAGACGTGCTTTTCCCGGCCTTGCCCCTACTGCTGCATACCAGTGATTGCCCAAACGTGACACACAGCAGGCGATCAGCGGAAAATCTGTCTCTGAATTTCTCTGTGTGGTATAAGCTGCCTTCCGGCCGTCTTTTTTTATAATGATGCGCACCAAAATATCCCTGTCATCCCGGCGAACCGGACGGCTGGCAAATTCCTCCAGGGAAAGGATCCCTCCGTGATACAGCTCCACGTAGGTATCCAAAGCCATCAGACAAGTAAGGATGTCTGAAAATCCAAAACGGCTGTACACACTTCCCCCAACCGTAGCGCAGTTGCGCATCTGTACGCCTACAATATGGCGGGTACATTCCTTAAAAATACCGCCGAAATATGTGTTTAAGCCCGGGTGCGTCTCCAGCTGGCGAAGGGTACACATAGCCCCAATGGAAAATTCCTCCTGGTTCTCCTGAATCTGATCCAGACCCAGACCGGACAGATCTACAATGGTACGTTTTGTCACATTGGTCATCTTCAGCCAGACCATACCGCCCACTACCACGCTGCTCCGCTTCTGGCACAGCTCATAAGCTTCGGAAAGGCTGTTTACTTTTACATAATCCTCTGCTCGAAACACGTAGATTCTCCTCTCTTGTAAAATCATGGAAATAAAAAACCGGCAGGCATAGCTTTATGCCTGCCGGGCGCTCTCGATTATAGCATGAAATCCTTTGATTTGCTAGAGATTCCCGTTATTCTTTCTGAAAACAAGGTACAAACATTGCGATTGCCGGCAAACCAGAAACAGCCATGCACCAACCGATACCTGATACTCCCATAGAGACAGCAAAGGAATTTATAATACAGCAGATAAAATTTTTATCTGCTCAGATACAGATCAAAAAGCTGTCTCGCGATCGGAGCCGCCGCCTTTCCTCCGCTTCCTCCTTCTTCCACCAAAACGGTTACGGCCAGTTTGGGATCCTCCGCCGGAGCAAAACCTGTAAACCAGGCATGTGTCTCTTTTCCTGTCTCAAACTCCGCCGATCCCGTCTTAGCCGCAGCCGTATAAGCGTCCGTGCGCATGACGGAACCGGTTCCCACGTCCACAACCGCCTTCATCAGCTCCGTCATCTTCGCCGCCTCCTCTGCGCTCATAAAGCTTCCATAGGATTGGGGCATAAATTTTTTCACTGTCTCCCCGGCTGCGTTCACCACAGAATCCATGATATAGGGCTTCATGAGAGTGCCGCCGTTGGCGATGGCACAGGTCAGGAGCGCGTTATGCACAGGAGTGATCTGAGTGCCTCCCTGCCCGATGGAGGTCTGGAGAATCTCCCAGTCTGAGGCTCCCTCTCTCATAACGTAGGAGCTTTGTTTGTAGGGAAATCCGCTTAAAGGAAGGGGACTGTTAAACAAAAGCCCTCCTGCTGTTTCCTGCCACCTTTTCAGATCCATTTCCAATCCCAGATTGGCAAAAGCGCCATTGCAGGAGTTGGCAAAGGCCAGGGTAAAATCCTGGCTCCCATGGGCTGTGGTATGGAAGCACTTGATGGCATACTCCCCATTTTCGTAGATGCCGTCACAGTCAAAATGATAATTGCCGTAATCCTGAGGATGCTCCCTCATATATTCCAAAGCAGTTACCAGCTTAAAGGTAGAACCTGGAGGATACAGCCCCTGGAAAGCCCTGTTTAAAAGCTGCCCTTCCTCATTTCCGCTGGCAGTAAGAGCCTGCCAATCCTGATCCAGCCGATTAGGGTCATAGCCCGGCTTTGACACAAGAGCCAGGATCTTTCCTGTATCCGGCTCCATAACGATAACAGCTCCTTTTCTGTCCCCCAAAGCCCCGTAAGCCGCCTGCTGCAGCTCAGGATCCAGGGTCGTGTACACATCATCTCCCGGATTTTTGATCCCAGCCAGCTCCTTTCCCACCTGCTCGATCAGATTCACATGGGAGGTGAGGAGATAAAAATTAGCCAGTGCTTCGATCCCAGTCTTTCCCTTGGAGGAATAGCCTACCACATGGTCAAAAACAGAGCCGAATGGATAGGATCGAATCTCATTTCCCTCCTGATCCGTCTGGGTCTCAGCCAACACCGTTCCGTCCGCCGCCAATATTTTTCCACGGAGGACTCTCTCAGAAAAGCTGTCCAGCCTGGCGTTGTACGGGTTATTGATCACCTCCTCCTTTTTTACCAGGAGAAAGTAACCCATATACAGGCACAGGGCCAGAAAAACTGCTGCTGCCGTATACGTGATCCCCAATATACTGCGGTTTGCCCTTGGGTTCCCCTGCTCTCTCTTTTTCATGGACGGGCCTCCTCTCCGTTTTCTTCCTCATCATTTCTCTTTAGGATATACAGCCCCTGAATGATCCCGAAAAGAAGGAACGTGCCAAGGATCGAGCTTCCCCCATAGCTTACAAAGGGCAGGGTGACGCCCGTGGAGGGAATGAACTTAGTAACTCCCCCTACGGTCAGAAACACCTGGACAATGTACTCCACTCCCAATCCCAGGGCGATCAGCTTATAAAATACTGCCTGCATGCGTGAGGCGATCATCATAAACTGGATAAAGCATCCCAGGCAGACCAAAAGAAGACAGATGGCAAAAAGCACCCCCATCTCCTCTGCCACTGCTGAAAATATAAAATCCTTTTCCACCACAGGGATTTTCGACGGCATCCCCTGGCACAGTCCCATGCCAAACCATCCTCCTGTTCCGATGGCAAAAAGAGACTGGGTGACCTGGTATCCCTTATTTTCAATGTCGGCCCAGGGATCCTTCCAGGCCGCCACCCTGCGCTTCACATGGTCAAACAGATGATAGGCGGACACAGCTGCCCCGGCTCCCAAAAAGCTTCCAGCTGCCAAATAGGAAAAACGCCCCGTAGCCACAAACAGCATGAGGAGATATGTCACAAAAAATATAAGGGCACTCCCCAGATCCTTGGACAGCACTAAAACCAGCACATGGGCCGCAGCCACCCCTGTAGTCAGAACCACGGTTTTAAAAGAGGTGGATTGATAAAACATAGAGGCCACAAAAAATACAAAGGTCAGCTTCACAAACTCGGAGGGCTGTATGGAGATGCCGCCGACAGTCAGGGACAGCTGGGCTCCAAAGCTCTCATTTCCAGCTGCCCACACGACAAGAAGGGCTAAAAGCCCCACACCTGCATAGACCCATTGGAGCCGGTACAGCTGCCAGACCCGTTCCATGATCAATGGGATCACCCAGGCCAGGACTGCGGAAAGGACGATGATGATAAACTGCTTCAATGCCCGATCCAGCTGACGTGACATGGACAGCCGGGTAAGCATGATCAGCCCTACGCACAGCAGCATACAGGAATGATTGACCAAAATACGGGAGACATTGCGGTAAATCATGCGGTACAGATAAATGTAGCACAGAAAAAAGACCAGCTGGGCTCCATAAAATGCTAAAAGCAGGGGGCGTATGTCCTCCTCAGCCCTCAGATACATGACCCCATAAGCCAAAAAATGGATCGCCGCAATGGCCACGATCTGTCTGCCGCACACCCTGCGCCTGCGCTCCAGATCCGGGAAGGAAAAAAAGCGGAATCCCAGATATGTATACCATGCCATCAGCAGGATCATAAGATATTTTGATGTTTCTGTAATAAGATTCGTCATAAGCCTACTCCACGCCCCGCTTAAAATGCCCTCTGGTAAAATCCTTAAAGGGCAGATCCCCCGTTCTTCCATATACAAATGAATCTATAAACGCATGCAGAACCGCTTCCGTCTGAGGGCCGTCCTCTTTGGTAAACTGAAACCGGAGCCTTTCGGCGTCCAGACGGCCAACCTGACGCTCCATTCCCAGCAGGGATAGGGGAGAAGGGTTATAGATCGTGTTATAACAGAAATCACAGTGATTTTTTACAGGCAGAAGCGCGCCGGTCCGATCCTTCATCATCAAAAGATGGGGCCGATGAGTACAGCCCTCCACCGTTTTTGCAACACACTGGGCTGATACCATCATCGGAGCATGTCCATAGATGATCAGCTCCCCTCCCATCTGCTGGCGGCGGCACTCCTTCAATACCGGCTCCATTTCCCCGCTTGTCAGCTCCCATGGCATGGTGATAAAGGACGCTCCTAATTCCTTCATCACATCCACACACCGGCTGTTCCAGTCATAGACGCAGGCATCCAGCCCGTAAGGAATCGGCTTTCCACTTTCCTCAGCCACATTTTTTAACCAAACCACTTCCTCTAACGCCCGGATCAGCACTCCGTCAAAACCTGCCTCCAAAAACAGATTTCTGTGTTTCTTAAAATATCGCTCTGCATGGGAACGAAAAATTTGAGGCAGGGCGATCCAGCACTGTTTCCCGGCCTGATGGCAGCGGTCCACACTCTCCTTCCAGCGTTCCGGTCCAAATCCTCCTGCTTCCAGATAGATCAGAGAAATTTCCTTTCTCGAAAGCACAGGGGCCAGCTGGCAGGGCTCCTCCAAATAGGCGCTGAAGGAAGGGGTGAATATCTCCCCGGTATTTTCCTTCTCCTCCCGTCTGTTGGAGGAAACAGATCCTTCCCCACATTCCGGGCTGCTTTGCAGAACAGATCCTTCCCCACGCTTCGGGCTGTTCTGCCGGATCAATTCTTCTTCCAATTTCTGGAAGCACTCCCGACGAAGCTCGTTGAGCGCCTGGACTGGGAAAAACAGATTTCCCTGAATATCAATAGAAAGATCCTCAAAGAAAAAAGGAGTTCCGCCCGTTTTTCCCAGCTGTCTGCGCACCTTTTCCTCACTCATCGGCTGGTTTTTCGCTGCCTGCGGAATCTGTCCCCAAGCCTCCGCTTTCACATTGCGGCAGGACAAGGAAAGATAGGCTGCCTCCCCCTCTCTCAGCCTGGCCCATCCGGAAACCGGCTCCTTCATCTCCGATTCCACATACGTCTGATCCAGATAGTCAAACAGGGGCTGGTTTCCCTCGCGGAACTCTGGTTTCTCCTTCAGGGCAGTCATATTCCGTCCGTTATGCTGGGTATAATATCCCTCTGTAAATCCACCCCGGTCAAAAAGATCCAAAAGCATCCTGCGGTCTTTGGGATCCACCTCATATCCTTTCCTTCCCATTGCCAGATAACGGTCCACATACTTTCGATAAACACTCACTACCCCTGCTGTGTATCTGGGGCTTTTCATTCTTCCCTCAATCTTCAGGGAATATACCCCTGCTTCTATAATATCCGGCAGAATATCCAGGGTACAAAGATCCTTTAGACTGAGCACATGCTTCTCGCTGGCTTTATTCAGAGGCTTATTACCCTCCTTTTTTGGATCATACACCCCATAGGGAAGACGGCATGGCTGTGCACAGCGTCCTCTGTTCCCGCTGCGGCCTCCGATCAGGCTGCTCATCAGGCATTGGCCGGAATAGCAATAACACAATGCGCCATGGACAAAGCTCTCGATCTCAATATCCAGCTGCTCATGGATCCTGTGTATCTCCTCCAAGGACATTTCCCTTGCCGTCACCACCCGACTGCATCCCAGATCCTTCATCAGAGCTGCTCCGTAAACGCTGGTAACGGTCATCTGGGTGCTGGAATGAAGCTCCAATCCCGGAAAATGCTCCCTCATAAAGGCCATAGCTCCCAGATCCTGGACGATCACGCCGTCCAGTCCCCGATCATAATAGGGGCGCATATAATCCTCCAGATCCTTTAATTCATTTTCCTTAAAGAGAGTGTTTACCGTCATATACAGCCGCCGTCCATGGAGGTGGACATAGTCAATGGCCTCCAAAAGTCCCTTCTCGTCCGGATTCTCCGCGTAGGCTCTGGCTCCGAAACGGCTTCCTCCCATATAAACGGCATCCGCTCCCGCTGCCACAGCTGCCTTCATACTGGCAAAGGAACCGGCAGGAGCCAATATCTCCACCTTTCTTTTTTCCATAAAATTCCTACCTTTCTTTTTCACAGATACCTGGCACAAAATTCCATTTAAACCCATCCAGGCCCAGGCTCTGTGTCTTCCTGTTCTGGTACAAGGCGTTCCTTCCCGTCAGGCTGATCCTGCCTGAAAGAAAAGATGCCTCACGTTTCCCATGAGACATCCCCCGGAATAGCACTATGCATCAGCAGACTCTGCTGATCCAAATCCCTTTATACCCTTCTGTCAAATCCATCCATAAAATCGGTCGATACAATCGGTTGATACAGTCCATTCATAAATAAATTAAAATCTTCGGTTCCCTTTGTGATTTCCCACTTTTTTTGCTGCCTGCAGAGCGCGTCTGGCCAACTCCTCATCTGTCATAACCCCTGCCGGGAAGGAAGATGGGGAAATCGCTGCCAGAAACGGCGACATTTCCGGGCTCTTTGCTTCCTCCATCTTTATTTTTTCAGATTTTGGCTCCTGAGCCGTCTCAGAACGCTCCTCCTGGGTATTCTGTTCCTTCACCACTTCTTCCCTGGCTGACTGGACTGCCGACTGGACTGCCTTCATGACTGCCGACTGCAGATCATGAGCCTCCTGCTCCTCTGGTGATCCCGGCTCCGGTTTGGCGGCCTCCTCCGGCTGCTTTTCCGTGAAGGCGTCCTCCTGTTCCGTTTCCGACTCCGGCTTAACGCTCTCCTCCGGCTGCTTTTCCATCGAAGCAGCGGCCTCCTCCAGCTGCTGGGATAACCGTTCTGCCTCAGTCTGATACATTCTATTTTCGTCTTCCAGACGTTCAAGCTCCTCTTTGACGCGTTTTAACTCCCTTTCCAGGCCGGAAACCTGCTTGCTGCGCTGATCCAGCTCTCTCTGGCGCTCCTCCAGATCCTTTAACACTGCTTCCAGCTTCATCTGTGTGCTGACCAGCTCATGCTTTAAGCTGTAAGTCTCCTTCTCCATGGAATTTCTCTGGCGCTCCATCTCCTCAGCCCGCTCAGTCGCCTTAAAATAATCGTCAGCAATATTCAGCTCCGCCATGATCATCTGATAATCCCCGCTTTGCTTGGAAAAACCAGAAACCTTGCGCATAGCGCTGTTCTTTTCATTCACATAGCTGGCTGCCTTCTGAAGATAAGCCTCGTCCTCGCTTCCGCTCAGTGTATATATTTTCCCGTCGATCAGTACCTGGGTATAATTTTTTGCTTCCATAAATTGATTCCTGCCTTCCTGCGTTGATAAGCCTTCCGGTCCATATCCCCATGTTTCACCCTCCGGCCGGGATCCTCCTCCCGGCCGGGCAGTTCCATTATATCATCTGCCCATGATCCATGCAAGCGGCGTGCAGCTCTAAGCCAAGATGGCGGTATGCGGTTTCTGTGGCCATCCTTCCCCGAGGCGTCCTGTTGATCAGCCCGTTCATCAACAGATAAGGCTCATATACCTCCTCCAGCGTTCCGGAATCCTCTCCCAGGGCTGCTGCCAAAGTATCCAGCCCAACCGGCCCCCCAGAAAACTTTTCAATGATCATAGTCAGGATATTCCGGTCGTTCTGATCCAGCCCCAGCTTGTCCACATCCATAATATCCAATGCAAAATCCGTTACTTGACGGGTAATCACACCGTCATATTTTACCTGTGCAAAATCCCGGACGCGCTTTAAAAGCCGGTTTGCCAGCCTGGGGGTTCCCCTGGATCTCCTGGCCAGCTCCAGCGCTCCGTCTTCTTCGATCTCCACGCCAAGCACCTTCGCTGAATGAAGAATGATCACCTTTAATTCCTCAGGGGTATAAAATTCCAGCCGCTGGATCACTCCGAAGCGATCCCGCAAAGGAGCCGTGAGAAGTCCGGCCCTGGTGGTGGCCCCTACCAGGGTAAAATGGGGAAGATCCAGACGTATGGAACGGGCAGCGGAATCCTTTCCCAGCATAATATCAATGGCAAAGTCCTCCATAGCTGGGTACAAAACCTCCTCCACCTGCCGGTTCAAACGGTGAATCTCATCTACAAAGAGGACATCTCCCTCCTTCAGATTGTTGAGGATCGCCGCCATCTCCCCCGGCTTCTCGATGGCGGGACCGCTGGTCACCTTCATGCTGCTTCCCATCTCATTGGCAATGATCCCTGCAAGGGTTGTCTTACCCAATCCAGGCGGGCCGTAAAAAAGCACATGATCCAGTGCTTCCCCTCTTGTTTTTGCCGCTTCTATATAAATATCCAGGGTGGATTTGATCTTCTCCTGCCCTATATAATCCCTCAGGCACTGGGGCCGCAGCGTTGTCTCGATCCGCTCGTCCTCTGCCATTGCTTCCGTTGTTATGATCCTGCGTTCCATTTATTCTCTGCTCTTACCTTCCTGCTCTGTGTTCCAATGTCGATGATCCCTCCATGCCATGATCTCTCCATGTCATGATCCTTCTATAAAAATGACAAGTGTTTCAGGGAAGCCCTAAGCACATCCTCTGAATCCATCCCTTCCGCAAGCTCCACCTGTCTGACTGCCCTGGAAGCCTCCGTTTTTGTATACCCCAGGGATACCAGGGCCATAACAGCCTCTTTCGCTGCTTCCGCCATTCCAAGGAGAGAGGAATCTCCTGTCTCTGAAGCCGAAGGATCGGCCAAATTCCCCAAAATCTCCTCCGGGGAAATCTTATCCTTCAGATCCAGGATCATGCGCTGAGCCGTCTTATTTCCGATTCCAGGAGCCTTTGACAGCGCTTTCACGTCACCGCTCACGATAGCCAGGCGCAGGTCGTCAGGCCGCATGGCTGACAAGATCCCCAAGGCCCCCTTTGGCCCGATACCGCTGACTCCCAGCAGCTGCTTAAACATATCCCTGTCCTGACGGTTCAAAAAACCATAGAGAGTCATGGAGTCCTCCCTCACCTGGAAATATGTATGGACTGTTATCTCATTTCCCAAGGCCGGAAGCTCCGGCAAAAGGGAAAGGGGTACATGGACCGCCATACCCACAGCCCCGGCTTCCACCACGATCACATCTCCTTCAATGGCCGCCAGAGGCCCTTTTATATATGATATCATAAGGTTCCTTTCTATCAGGGAACATTCCCCGAACACATCTTATATTTCCCTTGTTTTCCCCATCATATCATACACCCTATCTCAATGCAAGGTTATCGAACAAACTTTCTGTATCATTCAGGAAATGTGTTTTTTCAGCGTTACAGATATATTTGTACCCTTTCCAACCTCACTTTCAAGAGAAATCACACCTTGATGATATTTTACCGCATGTTTTACGATAGACAATCCCAGTCCCGTCCCCCCTGAGCTTTTGGAATGGCTTTTGTCCACACGATAAAAACGCTCAAGAATTTTGGAATGATGATCCGGAGAAATGCCTATACCAGTATCTGACACGCACAAACGTACCTTGTCATCTTCCTCAGCAACAGAAACCTGAACAGAGCCGCCCTCTTTATTATATCGGACTGCATTATCCACAAGATTATAGATCAGTTCAAAAAGCAGGCTTTGGATCCCCCATATTCTTCCCATGTCCCCAGAAACAGTGATTCTTACTTTCTTTTCTTCTGCCGTATAAAGCAATACCTCCTGAACTTCCCTAGAAAGCGTATAGAGTGAAACCTCTTCTGACGGCATAGAGGCTCCTTCATCCAGTTGTGCCAAACGTATAATATCCTCTATCAGCTTAACCAATCTGGAAGCTTCTTTTCTGATGTGGCCGACAAAGCGGGGCATATCCTCTGGTTTCACAATACCATTTTCAATCAACTCTGCAGATCCAATGATGGATTGCAGGGGAGTCTTCAGTTCATGGGACACATTTGATGTAAAATCACGGCGGAGCTGTTCTGCATTTTCCCGTTCTGTAACATCAAAGGCAAGAATAACAACACCTTGTACCACAGCATCTGATTCAATCCTGCTGATATTAAAAAAATATTTGCTTTCATTTACAGAAGCTGTAAATTCTGCATGGCCATGTTTTTCAGCAGATCGGATTGCTGCATCCATATCCGTTTCGCACTGCTTTGCACAAAAACCTTTTCCTTCGCAGGCAGAGGATGACTGAAATAGCTGAACAGCCGCCGGATTAATACTGATAATCCGATGATCTGTATCGAGAAGAACCAACGCTTCTTTCATGTTGCCGGTAATCTGGTCAAATTCCCGCTGTTTACATTTCAACAGCTGCATCTGAGTCTCAATCTCCTGATGCTGAGAATGGATTCTTTGAAGAAGCGGCAGCAATTCTTCATAGGTGTTATTGGCCAATGGCTCGTCCAGATTCAGCTGGTTCAGCGGCTCTACCACTTGTTTTGCCATGCGGCGGGCCAGCCATACAGAAGGAATGATTGCCAATAATCCAATCATCCCAATGGGATATAGCATGTCTAACACCAAAGCTGCCGTGGTATTACTGCTTATCGATATACGGAGCACACTTCCATCTGATAATCGGGTCGCCTCGTAAATGGTCTTTTCTGTCAGAGTTGAGGAATAACGCGAGCTGCTGCCAATTCCATTTTTCAACGCCTTCCGGATCTCCTCGCGGTCAGAATGATTTTCCATACTCTGTGAATCAGCCCAACTGTCAAACAGTACTCTGCCGTCAGAATCGACCCAAGTAAGGCGATACCGGTCTGACGGCAATTGTTCAAGGTATTGTTTTCCTAGTTTTTCTGTAGCAGTCGCTGCAAAATACAATTCATCCTTTAACTGTGTGTGCTGGATGTAAGTAAAATCCTGATATAACAATTGGGTAATCACAAAAAAACCGATCAGCAAAACCGCAATCGCAACTGTAAGAATTGATTTTAGTATTTTACCTGCCATAATGTTCTTCCCAGCGATAGCCCACATTGCGGACTGTCTCAATCATTTTTCCATATTTCCCTAATTTTTGACGAAGGGTACGGATATGCATATCCAATGTCCTGCTGTCCCCAACATAGTCTATATCCCATACCTGTGAAAAAATCTGATCTCTTGTATATGCGATGCCCGGCTTGCTTAAAAACATTTTTAATAATTCAAATTCTTTAAAACTGAGGGGAATCCTTTCACCATCTACTGAAACAGTACGCTCCTCCCAGTTTGCAATGAGATCACCCGTCTGATAGATATTGGATCGTCTGCAGGGCTGGCAGCGCCGCAGCACCGCTTTTACTCTTGAAACCATTTCCATCATGCTGAAGGGTTTAACTAAATAATCATCTGCCCCCAGATCAAGCCCTCTGATCCTATCAAACTCCGCTCCCTTAGCAGTAGCCACAATAATGGGAATACCGTCAAAATCAGCTGACCGCTTCATCCTATTGATTAGATCGATACCGTCTATGCCAGGAAGCATAAGATCCAGCAAAACTAATTGAGGTGTTTCATGCTGCAGCGCTTCCCAGAAAGATAAGCCGTCCTCGAATCCTTTTGTTTCAAATCCAGAGGCATTTAAAGCGTATAGCTCTATATCGCGGATACTAGAATCGTCCTCTACACACCAAATCATAACGAAATCTCCTTGTTATACTAGTTCATTCCCCATTTTGATTATTATATCATTCTATACAGATAATAAAAAGAAGGTAAATATGGCTTTCACGACATACGCATGAATTGTTTTCCTTCCTCTTTTTCAAAATATCTTGTTTTTA
>CABQJX010000067.1 GCA_902464595.1 uncultured Lachnoclostridium sp.
GGAGACCATCAAGGAGGCTGTAAGGGCCATCCGGGGCGTCCGCTCCTCCATGAACGTACCGCCCAGCAAAAAGGCTGCAGTCTATGTCGTATCTGAGGACACGGGACTTTTAAAGGTGTTTGAGGACAGCAAGAGCTTCTTTGCCGCTTTGGGCTATGCAGGAGAGGTTCATCTGCAGACTGACAAGGAGGGGATCGCAGACGATGCTGTTTCCGCTGTGATCCATAAAGCAGTGATCTATATGCCCTTTGCCGATCTTGTTGATATTGAGAAGGAGATAGAACGCTTAAAGGGAGAGGAAAAACGGCTGAACGGCGAGCTGGCCCGGTCCAGAGGTATGCTGGGGAATGAAAAATTTGTCAGCCGGGCTCCGGAGGCTAAGATCGCAGAGGAGCGGGCAAAGCTGGAAAAATATGAACAGATGATGGAGCAGGTACAGCTGCGCCTTGCACAATTGGTACAGATGTAATGATCGGAAAGAAAGAGGAAGCACATCAGGTGATCTATGTCCAAATGCTGGGCGGCTTCTCCCTTACCATGGGAGATAAATTCCTGGATGATAAGGGAAGCCGTTCCCGCAAGGCATGGAACCTGTTAAGCTACCTGATCTATAAGAGAAAGGAACCTGTCTCTTTTGCGGAATTGTCCGGGGTCATATGGAGAGAGGATGAGGAGGAAAATCCTGGAAAGGCCTTAAAAACATTGGTGTTCCGCGTCAGAAGAATGCTGGAGGAGGCTGGATTTCCGGCCCAGGAGCTGATCGTAAGTTATCGGGGCGCTTATCAATGGAACCCCCAGTGGGAGACGGTCACAGATACGGATCGGTTTGAAAAGCTGTATTTCAAAGGGATGGGAGACAGAGATAAGAAAAAAGGCAGCCTGGCAGAATGCCAGGAGGCCTTCTCCCTCTATCGGGGGAAATTTCTTCCAAGAGCGGAGCGATGGGCGTATCCGCCTTCCAGCTATTATCACAGCCTGTATGAAAAGCTGGTTCCCTTTATGGCAGACCGGCTGATCCGGGAGGGTTCCTACGGGAAAGCGGAGGAACTGTGCAGCCGGGCTATTTCTGTGGATCCTTTTGCAGAGGATTTTTATTATTTCTGGATCTACGCGATCTGCTGCCAGGGAAGGCAAACGGAGGCTATGAGGCGTTACCGGGAGGCAGGCAGTTTTTTTTATCAGGAGGGACTTATGACCCCTTCTGAGCATTTCGAGGATCTGTACCGGATCATCAGCGATACAAAAACCAGGGAGACCGCTTCTTTGGAGGAAATTTATCAGTCCCTGTGCGAGGGAGGCGACCGGGCGGGCCATGGAGCCTATCGGTGTGAATACATTGTTTTTAAACAGCTGATCCAGCTGGAGCGCAGGAGCATGGAGCGCAGCGGAGATTCGGTGTACCTCTGCCTTTTGACTGTGAGGGATCGGAATGGGGAGATTTTAAAGCCGGAGATCCAGACGCGGGCTATGGAACGGCTGCAGACGGCTCTGGAATATTCCATCCGTGCCTGTGACGCCTATTCCAGATACAGCGTCAGCCAGCTTTTGCTGCTTTTGTGTTCTGCTACCTATGAGGACAGCCGCAAAGTGGCGGAGCGGATCCTGTCGGCTTACAGCCGTTCTTACACGAGAAAAGATGTAAAGGTCACCTTCAGCCTGGAAGCGCTGGTTCCTATAAAAGCGCCGTGCCTCCTGACCTGATCCCCGGAACATTTTAAGAAAAAGGAAGATACATTCTATGAACATAAAGAATATACTGCTGCTGTTTCTCACCGCTGCTATCTGGGGCGTAGCGTTTGTGGCCCAAAGTGTGGGGATGGAACACGTAGGGCCATTTACTTTCAGCTGTGCCCGGTTTTTCCTTGGAGGATTGGTGCTGCTGCCTTTTGTGTGGTATTCAGGTAAAAAGAAGGGGAATACCATGGTGATCCCCGGTCACAGGAAGACACTTCTCATCGGAGGGCTGAGCTGTGGCATCGCCCTGTGCCTTGCCACGAATTTTCAGCAGATCGGCATCCAGTACACCACGGTAGGAAAGGCAGGATTTATCACGGCCTGCTATATTGTTATTGTGCCGGTGATGGGACTGCTCCTGGGAAAAAAATGCAGCCCTATGGTAGCGGGGGCAGTTGTCCTGTCTTTAGGCGGCCTTTACCTGCTGTGTATGGCGGGAGGAGAGCTGGCGATGAACCGTGGGGATCTCCTTATGCTGGTCTGCGCCCTTTTGTTTTCCGCCCACATTATGATCATTGATTTCTTTTCACCCGTGGTGGATGGGGTCAAAATGTCCTGTATCCAATTTTTTGTCAGCGCTGTTTTGTCGGGGGCAGCCATGTTTCTATGGGAAAAGCCGGATATGGGGCAGCTTCTTATGGCTTGGGCTCCTGTTCTCTATGCGGGTGTCCTGTCCTGCGGTGTGGGTTATACCCTGCAGATCATCGGTCAGAAGGGCATGAATCCTACGGTGGCCTCTCTGATCCTGAGCCTGGAATCCAGCATTTCCGTGCTGGCCGGCTGGGTGATCCTGGGACAGAGGCTTACGTCCAGAGAGCTTTGGGGATGCGTCCTGATGTTTGGAGCCATTATCCTGGCCCAACTGCCGAATCCCGTCGAAAGAAAGGGAAAAAGGGCGAGAATATAAGGTTGCTATTTATCTGCAATTCAGTTAAGATGATAGGTGAGATGAAATGACAATGGAACGGGCAGAAGTATATTTGGAAAAAATTCCCATGTGGGCCAAGAAGAAACATTCACTTGAGGCCGGGAAACGTTTTTTGCACTGCCTGGGAGATCCGCAGGAGAAGATCCCGGCTGTCCATGTGGCGGGGACAAATGGAAAGGGATCGGTATGCGCCTTTCTCTCCTCTGTTTTAAAAACAGCGGGATACCGGGTGGGAACCTTTATTTCTCCCCACCTGGTGGATATAAAGGAGCGGTTCCTGATCGACGGGGAACCGGTGAGTGAGGAGGAATTTCAGAGGGCTTTTGAGACGGTCCTTTCTGTCTGGGAAGACTGCAGGGAACGGGAGGATCTTTGCCACCCAACTTACTTTGAGTTTCTTTTTTATATGGCAATGGTTCTGTTTCGGGAACAGCAGGTAGATTTGATGGTTTTGGAGACAGGTATGGGAGGAAGGCTGGATATTACCAATGTGATCCGCCAGCCCCTGGCCAGCGTGATTACCTCTATCAGCCTGGATCACACTATGTATCTGGGAAATACCCTGGAAGAGATCGCAGGAGAGAAAGCAGGGATCATCAAGGAGGGGGTTCCCGTGATCTATGACGGGAACTGCCCGGAGGCGAAGGCAGTGATCCTTCGCCATGCCAGGGAAAGAAAAGCGCCTTCCTATGGGGTGAGCCAGGAGGATTTCCAGGTTTGTTTTTTGGAGCCGCCTTCCTTTGGGGAGGAACTCTTCACAGTGGGGGGAAGCTGCCCCAGCCGTCTGGACACGTTCCAGATACAGGGAAGGCGTCTGAACCATTTGGAGGAAAGTCCTCTCTGCCTTACAATCCCCTTTCACGCTTTTTATCAGGGACAGAACGCCATGCTGGCAGCACGCACCTTGGAGGTGCTGCGCCGATCGGATCCTGAAAAATGGCGTATTACAGACCAGCAGCTGAAGGAGGGGATCCGAAGAACCAGCTGGCCGGGCCGCATGGAACAGGTGGGAGAGGGGATTTATCTGGACGGCGCCCATAATCCGGGAGGGATACAGGCATTTATCCAGGCAGCCTCCCGCCTGACGGCATCCAGGAAGCAGAAGGCGTATCTTCTCTTTGCCGCTGTGTCGGACAAGGATTACCGGGAAATGGCTTCCCTGTTAGGGGAAGGAATGGACTGGGAGGCAGTGGCTGTGGTTCATATAAAGAGCCAGCGGGGGCTTTCATCGCAGGAGCTGGTTTCCGTTTTTAAGCAGAGGCTTGAGGCCCCGGTATTTTCCTATGAAGATACAGAGACAGCAGTGAAAGATATGATCCGCAGAAAGGGAGATGGGCTGCTTTTCTGTGTTGGTTCCCTCTATCTCATCGGGGAGATCAAAGCCGCGTTTATAGGATAGGAGTGAGAATATGATTGATTTTGAGGAAGAAATCCAGCGTTTTAAACCAAGTCTGGATGTGGAGGAAGTGGAGGACGCCATCGTAAAAAGCGACCTGACGGACATGACAGACATTATGATGGAGCTGATAAAAGAAAGAGGCGAGAGTGACCGGTGAGTATCGACTATGCAAGACAAAACCAGCAGATAGCCAACAGCTTTTATAATCTGGGGCTGGAGAAGGCCAGGATCCGTGATCTGTCAGGCGCTGCCCAGTGTTTGAAAAAGAGCCTTCATTTCAATAAATATCAGATTGATGCAAGAAACCTGTTGGGACTGATCTACTATGAAAACGGAGAGGTAGCAGACGCCCTGGTACAGTGGGTCATCAGTATGAGCCTGCAGCCAGAGGAAAATCTGGCTGACCACTATCTGGACGAAATCCAGAGAAAGCCGGGACAGCTGGAGGTGGAGAGCCAGAATGTCAAAACCTTCAACCAGGCTCTCTGGCACGCCCAAAATGGCAGCGATGACCTGGCGATCCTCCAGCTCGCCAGGGTGGTGGAGGCTAATCCACATTTTGTGAAGGCCCACCTGCTTTTGGCTCTGCTCTATATGGCCAGGGAAGATTATAATAAGGCAGGGCGTTCTCTGTACAAGATCCTTCAGATTGATAAGAGCAACCA
Source organism: uncultured Lachnoclostridium sp. (assembly GCA_902464595.1). Classification (GTDB taxonomy): domain Bacteria; phylum Bacillota; class Clostridia; order Lachnospirales; family Lachnospiraceae; genus Enterocloster. The sequence continues at coordinate 4,727 of CABQJX010000067.1, forward strand.
GAAGGCGCTCTACTATATGTCAGTGGTGAAGCAGAATACAGGCAGGGCCGATGCGGAAAAGCGGCGCATGGTAAAAGCCTTTTCCCACCGGAAGATGGAGGATGACGATGTGATCATCCCCAATACATATAAGGAGACCACAGGGATCTCAACGGTAGTCCACATCATTATCGGGCTGCTTTTAGGCGTCATGGCATTTTATTTCCTGATCCTTCCGGCCAAGACAAAGAATCTTAACAGTCTCCACGACAGCAATCTGACCTCCTACATGCAAAAGCTTAACAATGCCAACCAGCAGTATGATATTTTAAAGGCAGATTACGATGAGCTGGAGGCCCATACAAAGGAAGTCCAGGCAGAGCTTGATCAGCTGACAGAGGGAAATACCAGCGTGATCGCCCAGTATCAGAGCCTGATCTGGATTTTGCAGAATTACCGTACCGGTGATCTGGCAGCAGCGGCAAAGGCGTTTGCGGGAGCCAGCTTTGACCTGATCGAGGATTCCAACATCCAGGCCATTGTGGAAAATATCCGTCAGGATATGTCGGCCAATATCTATCAGAATCTGGTCGATCACGGGCTGCAGGTGTGGAATGTGGGCAATAAGTCCGAGGCGATGGATTATTTCCAGGCCAGCCTCACCATCAGGCCGGATAACCCAGAGGCTATTTACTATGTAGGGCGGCTGTATCAAGATGCAGGGGATATGGATAACGCCAACACGATGTTTGATAAGGTAGTCAACGAGTTCCCGGATTCTGAGTTTGTAGAGCGGGCGAGGACAGCCAGGGGCTATTAATAAAAAGCAAAGCAGATACCACAGAAGAAAAACGGCAGATAAGCCGAACGATCTTCTGTGGTATTTTTTGCATAAAAGAAGAAAAAGGAGAGAGATGGATGGAGCAGACAAAGGTTACTTATGAGGCCAGGGAGGAGACGTTGGTCATTCACCTGCCAAAGGAATTTGACCATCATAACTGCAGGGATATGAAGGAGGATACAGATCTTCTTTTGGAGGAAAATTACATAAAGAAGATGGTATTTGATTTTTCCCATACGGACTTTATGGATTCCTCCGGCATTGGGGTGTTGTTAAACCGGTACAAGCAGATGGCAGCCAGCCGGGGGACGGTAGCTTATTACGGCGCTGGAGCCCAGGTGAAGCGGATCCTGGACATGGGAGGCGTCAGCCGCCTGATGCAGGGATTTTCTGACCGGGAAACAGCGATGGCAGAAGGATGACAGGAAGCTGGAAATGTGAGAATGCTGGAATGAGAACGGAGGGAGCAAAAAATGGAACAGATCAGGGAACAGGTGAGGCTGGAATTTGACAGCCTTTCCCAAAATGAAGAATTTGCCAGGGTAACGGCCGCAGTGTTTATGAGCCGTTTAAACCCGACCCTGGAGGAAGTGGACGACGTGAAGACAGCGGTTTCTGAGGCCGTGACTAATGCGGTGATCCACGGATATGGAGAAGGGGAGGGCAGGATCCAGATGGAAATGACCGTGGACTGGCAGGAACGATCCCTGTTGGTGGCGGTGCGGGATCAGGGAGCCGGGATCCCCGATATTGCAAGGGCCAGAGAGCCTATGTTTACCACAGATCCAAAAGGGGAACGCTCCGGAATGGGATTTTCCTTTATGGAAGCCTTTATGGATGAGGTGGAGGTGGAATCAGAGCCGGGCCATGGAACCCTTGTGACTATGAAAAAGCGGATCGGCAGGTGACGCCCATGGACGAGACTATGAAATTGATTCATATGGCTCACCAGGGAGATAAAGAGGCCAGGGACAAGCTGGTCATGGACAATGTGGGACTGGTATGGAGTATTGTGAGGAGGTTTTCCGGCAGAGGGTATGAGCTAGAGGATCTGTTCCAGATCGGTTCCATTGGCCTGATGAAGGCCATCGACAAATTTGACACCTCCTTTGAGGTGAAATTTTCCACCTATGCGGTTCCTATGATCGCAGGGGAGATCAAGCGGTTCCTCAGGGATGACGGCATGATCAAGGTCAGCCGTTCCATCAAGGAGCTGGGAACACGGGTGCGGGCAGTCAGGGAGGAGCTGACCTTCCGCCTGGGAAGGGAGCCTACCATGGACGAGATCGCAGGGGAGCTGGGGGTGAGCCGTGAAGAAGCGGCCGCTTCTCTGGAAGCTGGGGCGGAGGTGGAATCTCTGAACCGCCCGGCGGACAGTACAGACGAACAGTCTGCCTGCCTCATGGACCGCTTGACCGGGGAGGATAACCGGGAGGAGGAGCTTTTAAACCGTATGGTGTTAAATGATCTGATGGAAGGACTGGAAGAAGAAAAACGGGAGATCATTACGAGACGCTATTTTTATGAGGAAACCCAGACCCAGATTGCTGAAAAAATGGGGATTTCCCAGGTGCAGGTATCCCGGATGGAAAAACGGATCCTAAAAGAAATGAGGAGCCGCTGGCTGAAAGGATAAAAAGTTCCATTTTGCCCATACTATGACAGAACCTGTTTGTCTCTTTTGCCTTTGAGATAGGAAAAAGGAACAGACAGAGATTGTTAGAAAGGGATGTATGCAGATGGGTTTTGGAAAAAGAATGAAAGAGCTTCTGGCAGTGATGGCAGCGCTTTTGCTGGCCGGAGGACTGGCGTGGTATCTGCTCTCCGGTTTCGGTGACCGGGGATATGAGAAGGAGGGAACTCTTGTGGAGCAGGAAGACGGCCGCCTGCTGTGCCGGAATGCTGAGAGGGGAGAGAGGGGCGGAAAACAGTGACCACTCACACCGTATATCTGAAGCTGGATCAGATAACAGAGCTGACCCACAAAGACATTCTGCTAAGGGATGTGGCCCAGGTTTTATGCAGGGATCCAAAGATAGAAAACCGCTGCCGGGCTATGAAGATCATGACCGTTAAGGAGGAGCGTCACCGGCGCTATGTGATGAGCGCCCTGGATGTGATCGCTGGCTTGGAAAAGCTGGATCCTGCCATTCAGGTGGAAAATGTGGGGGAAACCGATTTCGTGGTGGCCTACAAGCCGCCTTCCCCTCCTATGTATGCCTGGCAGTGGTCAAAAATCTTCTTTGTGTGCCTGGTATGCTTTTTTGGGGCCGCTTTTGCTATTATGACCTTTAACAATGACGTGAATGTGACGGATGTGTTCCGGGAGGTGTATCAGCTGGTCATGGGGCACAGCCCCTCAGGGCCTACTGTTTTGGAAGCAGGATACTGCATCGGCCTGGCTGTGGGGATTGTCTTGTTCTTCAATCATTTTTCTTCCATTAAGCTGAATACGGATCCTACCCCCTTGGAGGTGGAGATGCGCCTTTATGAGGACAATATTGTGAAAACAGTTGTGGCCAATGAGGAGAGAAAGGAGAAGAAGATCGATGTCACTTGAGATGGTTTTTCTTCTGTTTGTCGGGATATGCGCCGGAGGCATGATCGCCGCCGGCGTCTACGCCTTTTTAGCGATCATCGGCGTGTTTGCCCGGCTGATCGGAAAGACGGGAACGGGAAAGCATATTTTGCTCTATGAGACCGTGATCATGGCAGGCGGTATCCTGGGGAATATCCTGGATCTATTTGAACTTCCTATTACGATGCCTCAATGGGCAGGAAGCCTGTTTAACAGTCTGTTTGGTTTGTCTGTGGGGGTGTTTGTGGGCTGTCTGGCTATGTCTCTGGCAGAAACCTTAAAAGCCCTTCCCACCATCAGCCGCCGGCTCCGCCTGGCTGTCGGGCTTCCCTGGCTTATCTTATCTTTGGCCGCCGGGAAGGCCCTGGGAAGCTTTCTGTATTTTTGGAAAGGAATGGGGGCTTAAAAGAGGGAAAGAAAAAACGGGAAAGAAAAAACCGGAGTCTGCTCTGTTTTAAGAGCAGGACTTCGGTTTTTTACTTTCTAGTATGGCCTCTGGTTTGTGTGGGCGGAAACCTATTCCTTCATCTTAGGCTTAAAGACAAGGGAGGCCAGGTATCCTAAGATCAGCGCCCCGCAGATACCGGCAGCGGTGGCTGTAAGCCCTCCTTTAAAGAGGCCTAAAAACCCTTCTGCGTCCACTGCCTTCTTAACGCCTTTCCACAGGGTATTGCCAAAGCCGAGAAGGGGAACAGTGGCCCCGGCTCCTGCCCATTGGCAGAAAGGCTCGTAAAGGCCGACGGCTCCCAAAAGGCTTCCGGTGCAGACCAGAGTTACCATGACCCGTCCCGGCATCATCTTTGTTTTTTCCAATAAGATCTGGGCAAGGGCGCAGATACATCCCCCTGTCAGAAATGCTTTCATATAATCCATAAATTTCCTCCTGATGTTTATAACGTGATTGGCGTTATGAGCTGGATCCGCTGGAATACCCTATGTGTTCCAGCATAACAGCGTGAGCGATCCCCGGTATGCTCTGTCCCTCGTTAAAGCTGACCGTGGACAGCAGCGCTCCGGTAGGGACAAAAAGCACCCGTTTCCATTCCCCAGAAGCAATTTTGGGGAGGATATAGGAACATAGGGTAACAGCCGAACAGCCGCAGCCGCTGCCTCCGGAGTGCGTGTCCTGTTTTCTGCTGTCGAAGATCTCAATTCCGCAGTCCATATGGACAGAACTCAGATCCCTGCCCTTTTCCTTCATCAGATCCAGCAAGATGGTTCTTCCCACTTCTCCAAGATCCCCTGTGATGATGCGGTCATACCAGCCCTCGTGGATCCCAAAATCTTCCAGATTCTGTTCGATGGTATGAAAAGCGGCAGGAGCCATGGCTGCTCCCATATTCATGGAATCCTTGATTCCCATGTCAACGGTGCGTCCGGTGGTGATCCCTGTGATCCGGGCCATCCCTTTTTTGCCGGCGGGAGAGAGGATCACTGCCCCACATCCGGTGACTGTCCAGGTAGAGCAGGGAGGCCTTTGGTTCCCGTATGCCAATGGGAAACGGAATTGCTTCTCCGCTGTGGCAAAGTGGCTGGAGGCCAGAGCCATCACCTGGGAGGCGTATCCGGCATTCACAGTCATGGCTGCCAGACCGATGGACTCCCCCATGGTGGAGCAGGCTCCGTAAAGGCCGAAAAGAGGGATGTCCAGATCTCCCACCCCGAAAGAGGTGGCAATGATCTGCCCCAAAAGATCCCCTCCAAAGAGGTAACGCAGATCCCCTTTGCCGATGCTGGCTTTTCCCATAGCGATCCCGGCGGCCTTTTTCTGCATGGCGCTTTCCGCCTGCTCCCAGTTATCCTGTCCAACCATATCGTCCTGTTCCACCAGATCAAAAAGGGATCCCAAGGGCCCTTCCCCTTCCTTTGATCCGACCACCGAGGCGGCGCTCATGATCACCGGAGGATGTTCAAAAGCGATGCTGGCCTTTCCTTTTATCTGTTCCATCTTGTTCCCTCCTGTTCTTGTTTCATATCTACAACAGTCCCATGGTCTGGGCCGCCCAGTATATTACCCCCAGGATCCAGGAGGCCAGAAGGCCATAGAGGATCACAGGGCCTGCAATGGTGAAAATCTTACATCCTACCCCAAAGACTTCTCCCTCTGAGTGAAATTCAATGGCCGGTGCGGCTACAGAGTTGGCGAAGCCTGTGATCGGCACTAAGGCCCCGGCTCCCCCGAATTTTACCAATTTGGGATAGAGGGAGAAGCCGGTGAGCAGGATGCTGAGAAGGATCAGGCTTAACTGCATAAAGGCCCCTGCCCTTTCTTTTTCCAAGCCCATTCCATTTTGATACACATTCAAAAGCACCTGCCCCAGCAGGCAGATGCTTCCTCCTGTGAGAAAGGCGGCTCCCATTGCCTTCCACAGCTGGTTAGAAGGAGTGACCTCCTTGACATACTTCCCGTATGATTGTTTGTTGATCTCCATGCTTGCTCCTTTCCCGCCGGCGGTCAGTTGCGCGCTTCCTGCGGTTTTTGTTAGTATGGACCGATGGAGGGGAAATGATACGCAAAATTTTCCTTGTGATTAAAAAAAATACCGTTTCCTTACTGGACAAACCATTACAAATGTGCTATTTTTTGAAGTAGGGATATTTAAAATGTAATCGTAATGATATAAAATATGATAGATCCGAGGCGGTGACGGCAGGCTTAAAGGTAGATTAACTTTTAGGTCTGTTTCTGTGCGTGTAAGATCATTTAAGATACAAAAGACTGATCTAGGGGAGAATATAGCGAGATGGGAAATTATACGGTTTGATCATGGCATTTACGCTGATTTTGGCTGTAGGAGCGGCTGCCTTTGGCATTCATCGGAGCACCCGGTCTGCCTCCGCCTTCTGGGGAGACGGGTATGTGGTGGAAAGCCAGAGCGGCGAGGGAGGGGCCTTGGTTTTGCAGCCCCTGTATTTTACAGCCGGAACCGCCTATAAGGAAGTCTATCCTGACCAGATCCGTTTTAAGGATCTAAACGGTAAAAAACAGACGGTGGATCGCCGCAGTTTTATCCATTATGCAGATGATTCCATCAGTACCTTTGATCACAGCGTTGTTTTGGAATTGAACGAACTGAGCAATGGGCTGCTGAATTACTATAACGTGGGAAGCGATTCCATTATGAACTATAATGGAAACAGTTATCAGCTGGATAACCAGGGAACTCCCCTGGAATTTGCCGACTATATATGGAAGACGTCCGAAGAAACCTATCTGGTTTCATCCCCTGAGATCCGCTTGACCCTTCCGGACGGAACGGAAAAAAGTATGGACGGCTATATGGAGCTGGACTATGTAGATGATGGGATCCTGCGCATTGCAGGAAAGGAGGAAGTTCTTCAGGTTTTGTCCATGGGAACCTCTGCCTCTTTGAGAGACGGGACGATCCTTGATCTGGAAAACAGGACCATCAAAAAGGGAGAGGAATCTCTGCTGACCTTTGATGAGATTACCCTTGCTGAGGGAGAGGAAGGTTTTGGGATCCCTGTCACGCCGGATCCGGAGCGTCAGCTGACCGTCCCCACCTTTGATATTACCACCATCGACGGAGAGGATGGAAGAAAAGGAGAGGACGGCGAAGCCGGAGCGAAAGGAGAAGAAGGACAGGAAGGGGAGGCCGGAAATGACGGTGAGGATGGCCAGAGCGGAGACGACGGCGAGAATGGTGCTTCCGGCGCTTCCGGCGGTACTGGCTCCGGCGGATCCGGGGAGACCTCGGAGAAGGTGATCATGCCTATTTATCTGCTCACAGAGTTTGAGTACGACGCAGCCTCTCTTTCTGGAGGAACCATCAGCGTAGATAATCCTGACGACGTCAACGGAGTGGAGCTGACTGAGGGAGTCCTTCGCATCCTCAATGTGGGAAACGGGAAGACAGAGGCAGAGGAGGAAGGAAACTCTGCAAAAACAGTCAAATTTGAGGATCTGGACAGCAATACCCTGTATACGGTCAGCATCCAGGCATTGGATCCGCGATCAGGAACGTATATTGAACTGTCACAGTCTCAGTATAAGACATTAAAGAAAGCACCTATCCTTTCTACGCCTCCGGCAGTGGCTTTCAATCCCAGGGGCTATTTTGAGCTACGCCCGGATCTGGGAGACGGGACAGGCATCGTGGATGCAGATTACGGCATCATTTCTTACCGGTATGACATTTATGCCGCAGATGCCAACGGGACTGCCCAGGGAATGGCCCTTACCTGCGTGGACGGGAAAGATACAGACACCTCCGTCCTCTATACAGATGGGACTGTGATCAAAAGAGATGTGTCCTATGTGGCCAGGATCGTGGTAGAATTTGACGATAATGAAAAGATTGTGGAATACGAGTCTCCGGATACGGCTCCCTTCTATCTGGAAGGGAATACGGGCGTCCCTTACTTTGTATTCAAAAAGACAAATATACAGTATGACAGCATCAAGGGGGATCTGCAGATTGATCTCAACGGCGCGGCTCTGGATGTGAGCCTGTCATCGCCTTTGGAGGTCCGGGTGTTCCATGAGACCTTTGGAGAACAGCTGATCGCTAAATGGGAGAATCGGGATGATACGCTGAGCGGGATCCTTACCTGCAGTCTGAACCTGTCTGGCCTGCGTCCCTCCTCATCCTACCGGTTTTACCTTTATGGAAGCTATAAACAGGAAGCAGATTCCTCCGGTACAGCCGGTGTAAGGCAGCTGATCACCTCCACGGTTGTCACCACCCCGGCCGCTCCTAAGCTGGCGGCGGTGCTGTCGGATATGACCATGGATGAAACGAACGCAGACCAGGCAGTCCATCCCCTCAGCGCAAAGCTTTATTTCAGGGGAAATAAGGATACAGGGGAGGAAAATACCTCTTCACCGGATTACGCGGCAGACAAGATCCAGAATGTATCCCTGACGCTCAAGCAGGGAAGTACGGTGGTGGGAACTATCCAGAAAACCTTTACAGTTTCCCAGATGTCAGGGGGAGATCCCGAAGGCTCTCCCTACGAGAGTAATTTTGACGAACAATGCTACGCTTCAGGAGAGGGAGAACCCAATAAGCCCCTGATCATAACAAATGTGGACTTCAATCTGGGGGATACCCAGGTCAAGCAGAATACATATACATTGACGGTCAACTATCTGGAGGATTATACGGCAAATGAGGACTATCGGTATATGGGAAAAATTTCCACAGAGATCAACCGGATCGATGTCACGGATAATTCCATCCAGCTGCAGCCCATGGAGACTGCGCCGGAGATTCCGGAAAAGCCCCTGGTAGTGGAAGCAGTGACCAAGACGATGGCAAGGCAGATGGGAGTTTCCATCCCATCTGATTCGGACGATCTTCCCAATACGGCTATTGTGGGCTTTGTGTTAAAGCCTCAGTATGACAACAGCGGAAATTATGCCAGGGCTTACACCCTCTATGGATTTGACCGGAAACAATATGACGAAGCCATCGGGAAGGTGAGCCCGGATTCCAAGACGCTTTTGGCAGATGTGGCGAAGGCGGCGGAGGCGGCGGAGGCAGGCAGCTCCTTCTCCATTTCCTTTACAAAAGATAACACCACCACCTGGGGAGAATCCCTCCCCGGCCTCATTGTGCTCATGGGTGATGAGAGCACAGACGGCCGTATGGGGGAAGTGGGAGGAAGCGGAAGCTATAGGGGCTATAAGTACCGCTACTGTAAGCAGCTGAAGCGGGGGCAGAAGTATGTATTTGCCTATGATCTTCTGTTAAAGCTGTCCCAGAAAGAGGAGGATTACCACTATCCCTACGATAATAAAGACTTTACGGGAACAGCCAAGCTCCTTCGCAGCGATGCCGGGGATCCCAACTGCCAGGCTCCCAGAGTAAAGCCGGAATTTACACTCTATCCTTCGGAGCTTTCAAAAACAGTGGCTGAGTGGAAGATTAAGGCAGTGGATCTGGATGGGGCTCTGAAGGAAAAGGGTTCCTTCCAATTGTATTACAACCGCGTTGCTGATGGGGAGGGGCTCAAGACAGCTGAAGGAACCTATGATCGGGAAGAAATGAAGAAGGGATATACCTCCCTGGCCTTTTCATTGGATTATGGAACGAAACAAGAGATTTCTGATTTCCTGACCCTGAGCCAGAAATACAACGGATATTATGAGGGGGAGGAACAAGAGGAGGAGATCCATTCTGTGGTGCTGAGCCAGGTTCACCGGATCTATAATCCTCCTGCCATTGAGGGAGAACCGACGCGGGCATCGAATAAAGAAGAACAGGATAGCAATGCTTTTATCCTGGAGATGGATTTAAAGGGAACCCGTCTGGATCATCAGGCTGCTGCAGCAGAGGTGACTTTCAAAGCGGATGATGGGAAAGCGAAGCAGGTGATCGCCTCCCTGACTCCCATTGAAAACGGGAAACGATATTCTGTGTCTGTTTCCAGAAACGAGCTGTCCGAATTTTTGGGAAAATCGTTCACTGTGTCCGTCTGCCTGCTTTATCCCTCCGATGCTCCCTATGGCTTTGAAGGGGGGCTTATCAAGGATGGAAGCTACGCAGCCATTGAAACTGCCTTAGATGGATATTATGCCGTCCAGGGAAGCGGAAATAAGCTGGAGTCCCAGAATACCATCCAGAACAGCGTATTCAAGATCAATAAAATGACAACCTCCGATGACGCGATCATCGTGAGCTGCAATACGGTTCTGGGAGGAAATGCTGCGAGCAATCTGACCCTGACTCCACGACATACGCATGAATTGTTTTCCTTCCTCTTTTTCAAAATATCTTGTTTTTA
>CABQJX010000068.1 GCA_902464595.1 uncultured Lachnoclostridium sp.
GCATTAAGGCAACGGTCACTTCTACCATGTATGATATGAGCCGTGTAAACGCAAAAGGCTACTTTGATTCCGAGGACACCCCGGATGCGCGCTACGAAAAGAAAAAAGCGCTGAACGCACAGCGGACTGCCGATTATAAAAACGGAAGCTATGAGCTGGGCGGCGGTGTCGTTGATCCCCTTCCAGCGGATGCGCCGTTCTTTGTAAAGGACTATTATGACTATTATAAAACATCCCGTGGATACCATCCCCGTTCTTTGAACTCCAATGGCGGCTGGAATAAAACCGGGTGTATGTCCTTTTTGAACCAGCCGATCCTGGCCTATGCGGATGAAATACGCAGTGCTGTACTGATGATTCACGGCGGGAAAGCGCACTCCTGCTATTTCAGCCGGGATGCCTTTGCAAAACTTCAGGGTGACAATAAGGAACTTATGATTATCCCGGATGCTGTCCATACAGATCTGTATGATCGGATGGATATAATTCCTTTTGAAAAGATGAAAAAATTCTTTGAAGAAAATCTTTAATTGAAAAACCGGATAATAAACAGAAAACGAACTCCGAAGAGCCTGTAATCCAAGTGGTACGATCAGCCATGCCGCCCTGCGACAATTAAAATACTTTCTTATGAGTGCACGCCTGGTTGCGCGGGGCTTCTGTTTTTGGTAAAATAGGTCTTGCATGCGGAATGAAAGAAATACAGGAGAATATGGCGATGGATTACAGAATGATTGTATTAGATTTAGACGGAACGCTGACAAACCGGGATAAGATCATTACGCCCAGGACAAAGAGTGCGCTTATGAGGGCCCAGGAAAAAGGCTACATTGTAGTGCTGGCCTCCGGACGACCAACAGCCGGGGTAGAGCCTTTAGCAAGAGAATTGGAATTAGAGCGGTTTGGAAGCTATATCCTGTCCTACAACGGGGGAATGATCATAAACTGTGGAACTGGCGAGATCGTGTTCTCCTCCCTGATCCCCAGGGAGGCAAATAAAAAGATTATTGGCCTGGCCCGTGAACACAGGGTGGACATCCTGACTTATGAGGGGGAGGAGATCATTACCAATAACCGGGAGTGTCCTTATGCCCAGATCGAATCAAGGATCAACCATCTGCCTCTGCGCCAGGTAGAGAATATGGAACAGTACATGGATTTTGCAGTTCCCAAGTTTCTTATGCTGGAAGATGGGGACTATATGGTGACGGTGGAGCCCAAGGTGAAGGCAGCTATGGGACGGGATTTTTCTGTGTATCGGTCAGAACCATATTTTTTGGAGATCATGCCAAAGGGCATTGACAAGGCATTATCCCTGGCACGGCTTCTGGAGAAGATCGGCCTTACAAAAGACCAGATGATCGCCTGCGGCGACGGATATAACGATCTGACGATGATTCAATATGCAGGATGGGGAGTGGCTATGGAGAACGCGGTCCTTCCGGTGAAAAATGGGGCGGATTATATTACTTCCTCCAACGACGAGGATGGAGTGGGGCTGGTAGTGGAAAAATTTATGCTTTCTTAATATTCATGTATGGACTTTCAAACTTTAATATGTTAAAATGGTTAAGTATAGGAAATGTTTTCCTATACTTGTGATCATAATAGACTGCGGTTGGGGAAGGCCGCATAATGTATAAGGAGAGAGACCAGGATATGAATAAAAAAATTAAAACAGAAGCGGTAGATCATCTTTTTGATGCCATACTGACCTTAAAAAATCCCGATGAGTGTTATAAGTTTTTTGAGGACGTATGCACCATCAATGAGCTGTTGTCCTTGTCCCAGCGCTATGAGGTGGCAAAGATGCTGAGGGAGGGGAAAACATATCTGGAAATTGCAGAGAAGACGGGGGCCTCCACTGCAACGATCAGCCGTGTAAACCGTTCTTTAAATTATGGAAGCGACGGATATGACATGGTATTTTCTAGACTGCCGGGAATCCTCAAGGAAACAGGGGAAAGCGATCAATAAAATAATAAGCAGAATAATCGGTAAGATAATAAGCAAACCGATCAGTAAACCAATAAGAAAAACAAAAAAGCTGTGCTGAAAGGAAGAATTTTCTGTTTCAGCACAGCTTTTTCAGTTGGAAGATTCTTCTCTCAGCTGATCCGCTATCATTTCGATCAGCTGGGTTTTCAGATAGACATCAAAGGACAGCTCGCATATAAAAGAAAAGAGCCTTAGATATTCCTTGTCCTCATCTTCTATGTCAGATGAATCAAAAGTATGGGAGGATCTGGAAAATTTTGCAGTCAGATCTTCTTTCAGGCGTGCCATTTCTTCTTTTTCCAGGGTAAATACTTCATTATAAATATCTTCCAGGGATAAAGCGGAGGAAGAACCGGAAAAATGTTTTTCTGTGATGGGGCGGAAAAGTTCTTCAATGTCGCTGAAGGAGAGGAAATTTTTGAAATAGTAAATAAATACCAAAAGAAGCATGTGGTTTTTGGTGTATTTCTTCTTTACCGGCGGCGGAAGGAGATTATTTTTTGCATAATTGTTGATCATAGTTTTTGTCAGAATCTTATCTCCCGGACGCCTTAGGGTATTCTTCAAATGGCTGTCCATAAAAGAAGTTACCTGATCCATATACAGGTCGATATTGGGGATCTCTTCTGCCTTTATATGGGAAAGGTTCTCCAGATAAGAAAGCAGATCCTGCAGCCGTTCTTCATTTGTCCTCATTTGGTTCACCTCTGTTATTAAAATTACATTGATACTATTATTATATAGTATTCAATACTAGATGACAAGAAGGATTTTTACGGGGCTGCTGCCCTGTGAAGATTCAGATAGGAAGACGATGGTGAATGTAAGCTTTCAACGTATTTTTCTGCCTGGATCGGAAGTTTCGACCAGAAAATGCGGAAACTCAAGGAAGGGAAAGCTTGACAGAAAACAGCGGAAACATGGGAGAGACACAAGGTATTGCAGGATAGCAGGAGGAATGATATACTGTATGGACAAGAAATGCAGGAAAAGGCGGTACATAATTTATGAGTATTTATGATACATTAAATCCCATGCAGAAGGAGGCTGTTTTTCACACAGAGGGGCCTCTCCTTATATTGGCCGGGGCTGGATCGGGCAAAACGCGGGTGCTGACCCACCGGGTAGCGTATCTGATCCAGGAAAAACAGGTCAATCCGTGGAATATCCTGGCCATCACCTTTACCAATAAGGCAGCGGGAGAGATGCGGGAGAGAGTGGATCAGCTGGTGGATTTCGGTGCAGACAGCATATGGGTCAGCACGTTCCATTCCTCCTGTGTCCGGATCCTTCGCAGGCATATTACTTACCTGGGATACGATACCAATTTTTCCATCTACGACAGCGATGACCAAAAGACGCTGATGAAGCAGATTTTTAAGTCCATGGACATTGACACAAGACAGTTTAAGGAACGTTCTGTTTTGGGCATGATTTCTTCGGCAAAGGATAAGCTGATAGGGCCGGAGGAATATCTTTTGAATGCAGGTGAGGATTTCAGGCAGAAAAAGGTGGGGGAGATTTACCGGGAATACCAGCGCCGGTTAAAGAATAACAATGCCCTTGACTTTGACGACCTGATTGTCAAGACAGTAGAGCTGTTTCAGAATAACAGTGAGGTGCTCAATTATTATCAGGATCGCTTCCGTTACATTATGGTAGACGAATATCAGGATACCAATATGGCTCAGTTCCGGTTGGTAAGCCTTCTCGCTTCTAAATACAAAAATCTTTGTGTAGTAGGAGACGACGACCAGTCCATTTATCGTTTCCGTGGGGCAGACATTGAAAATATTTTAAGTTTTGAGGAAGTATTTCCCGGGGCAAAGGTGATCAAGCTGGAGCAGAATTACCGTTCTACTCAGAGCATTCTTAATGCGGCCAATCATGTGATCAAGCATAACCGGGGCAGGAAGGACAAGACATTATGGACCGCCAACGGCCAGGGAGAAACCATCCGTTTCCGACAGTTCGGCACAGCCAAGGAGGAAGCGGATTTTGTGGCCAGGCAGATTAAAAACAGCGGTTTTTCCTATCAGGATCAGGCAGTCCTTTACCGTACCAATGCCCAGTCACGTCTGATCGAGGAGCGGTGTATTTTTTATAATGTTCCCTATCGTCTGGTGGGTGGGGTGAATTTCTACCAGCGCAAGGAAATCAAGGATATTCTGGCTTATTTAAAAACCATTGCCAACGGAGTGGACGATCTGGCGGTGCTTCGTATTATCAATGTGCCTAAGAGGGGGATCGGAGCCACGACTATGGGAAAGGTGACGATCTTCGCATCGGAGCATGGGCTCAGCGTATACGAGGCGTTAAAGGAGATCCATCAGGTTCCTGGAGCGGGGAAGGCAGCTCAGAAGATCCGGAAATTTGTGGAGCAGATGGAGGAGTTCCGCCGATTCAGCCAGGATGGAGGGGGATCCATAAAAGAGCTGATACAGAGGATCTTAGAGGAGACTGGATACAAAAATGAGCTGGAGGAGGAGGGGGAAGTAGAGGCCCAATCCCGTTTGGAGAATATTGAGGAGCTGATCAATAAAGCGGCAAGCTATGAGCAGGAGAGCGAAGAGCCCTCATTAGGGGAGTTTTTGGAGCAGGTTGCCCTGGTAGCAGATATTGACCGTATAGATGAAAGGGAAGACAGGGTAACTCTTATGACCCTTCACAGTGCAAAGGGCTTAGAGTTCCCCAAGGTTTACCTGACTGGCATGGAGGACGGGCTTTTCCCAAGCTCTATGTCCATCTTTTCTGATGATCCCATGGATTTGGAAGAGGAACGGCGTCTCTGCTATGTGGGCATTACCCGGGCGAAAAAGGAGCTGGTGTTGACCAGCGCCAGGCAGAGAATGGTCAATGGGGATACGAGATACTGTAGACCAAGCCGGTTTCTGGAGGAAATCCCAGAGGAATATCTGGAAGAAGATCGGCTGGAACCGGTTTTGGGGGCTGGAAAAGAAGCTCTGGGAGGATCAGGTGGAAAGAAAGGAGGATTTGCAGGAACCGGCTTTGGAGCAGGAACAGCCGGAGGCGGTTTTGGAAGCAAAGGCTTTGGAAATAGTGGCTTTGGAAATAGCGGATTTGAAAATAACAGTTTTAATACCTCCAGTCTTCCCTGGAATCAACCGGCCTCCAGATCTGGCCCATCCTTTGGAAAGGCATTTACGGTGCAGAAGGCTGCCTGTCTGGATTACGGCGAGGGAGACCGGGTCCGCCATATGAAATTCGGCGAAGGAACCGTCAAGGCAATTGTGGACGGAGGAAAGGATTACGAGGTCACCGTTGTCTTTGACACAGTGGGACAGAAAAAGATGTTTGCCTCCTTTGCAAAGCTTCAGAAAATATAGGAAAAATTTGCACAAATTGGGATAGTAAAACAGGCGGATCCATGATATACTATAGTAAAACAGGCGGGCATAACCCTTGCCTGCGGATCAGAAAGGACGTGGATGGGATGAACCGATTTGACAGAGACCGATTTGACCAGTTTGGAAAAGAGGCTTTGAGCCGTGTGGAGGAATTGATGAATACAAGCAAGATTAACGAGCTGCTTCACAAAAGGGAAGAAGACGAGAAAAAGAGAAATTGTATTCTCTGGGTTTTAGCCATCATAGGAGCCGTAGCAGCGGTAGCTGGTATTGCATACGCAGTATACCGTTTCTTTACTCCTGACTATCTTGAGGATTTTGAGGATGATTTCGATGACGACTTTGACGATGATTTCTTTGAGGATGAGGAGCCTGAGAGAAAGCCAGCGGACAAAGCAGAGTAGGCATAAGAGGACGGGTTTCTTATAAAAAAGGGAAACATATGCCGCAGCATATTGGCGCGGTATATATATGGTTGATCGTGGGGCCGCCGCAAAAGGGCGGCCCTGATTTATTGTAAGGGCGTTGTAAAAAAGGAACTGCTATAATTAGCTGCTGCAAAGAACCGTTATAATCAAATAACTGTACAATCAAATAGATACAGCAAGTAACTGTTACAATCAAATGAGAATGGAGATTATATGAAAAAAGGCGATATTTACGAGGGAATCGTAGAGACTATTGATTTTCCAAATAAAGGTATCTTACATATAGAGGGAGAGCGGGTAGTGGTAAAAAACCCCATACCAGGCCAGAAGATCCGGTGTGTGATCACAAAGAAAAGAAAGGGGAAGGCAGAGGCAAGAGCACTTGAAATCATGGAGCACTCTCCTGCAGAACGGCCGGAGGAAGCCTGCCCTCATTTTGGGGTTTGCGGGGGATGCGTATACCAAAGCCTGCCCTACGAAGAACAGCTGAAGATCAAGGAACAGCAGGTGAGGGAGCTGCTTGATGGCGTGGTGGATCGGGAAGCTTATGAATTTCTCCCAATTAAAGGAAGTCCCTTATCAAAAGGGTATCGGAACAAGATGGAATTTTCCTTTGGGGATGAATATAAAGACGGCCCTCTGGCTTTGGGAATGCATAAGAGAGGAAGCTTTTATGATATTGTGACAACTCCTCAGTGCCAGATCGTCCATCCGGACTTCTGTGAGATACTGGAAGCTACCAGATCCTACTTTGCACAGTTAGGGACGCCATTTTATAAGAAGCTTTCACATCAGGGGTATCTGCGCCACCTTTTGGTTCGCCGGGCAGTGAAGACAGGGGAAATCCTGGTGGATTTAGTGACCAGCACCCAGAGGGAATGTTTTGGTGAAAAGAGGGAGGAGGAAATCCTGGAGCATTGGAAGGAAATTCTTCTCTCCCTGCCATTGAAGGGGAGGTTGGCAGGCATCCTTCACACAGAAAATGATTCTCTGGCCGATGTGGTTCAAAGTGATGCCACTTCTATTTTATACGGACAGGATTATTTTTACGAGGAGCTTTTGGGGCTGCGGTTTAGAATTTCCCCCTTCTCCTTCTTCCAAACCAATTCTCTGGGGGCTGAGGTACTCTATGATACGGCCCGCAGCTTTGTGGGGGAGACTAAGGATAAGGTGGTGTTCGATCTTTACAGCGGAACTGGAACCATCGCACAGATCCTGGCTCCTGTGGCAAAGAAGGTAGTAGGTGTAGAGATCGTAGAGGAGGCGGTGGAGGCCGCAAAAGTCAACGCCAGCTTAAACGGCCTGGATAACTGTGAATTTTGGGCCGGAGATGTTTTAAAGGTGATCGATGAGGTCTCCGACAAACCGGATCTTATTGTGGTAGATCCCCCAAGAGATGGGATCCATCCCAAGGCTTTGGGAAAGATCATTGATTTCCAGGTGGATCGTATGGTTTATATTTCCTGTAAGCCAACCAGCCTTGTGCGGGATCTGGCCGTGCTTCTGGAGCGGGGATACCGGGTGGAAAAGGTGTGCGCAGTAGACATGTTCCCGGCGACAGCCGGAATCGAAACAGTCTGCCTGCTGTCCCGCGTAAAATAAGGATTTACAGGATTTTTAGCTGTAAAAAAAGTGGATTTGACTACCATTTGACAACGTTTTTTTAAGATATTGTCAAATGGCAGCAGCTTTTTCAAATATATCCACACTTCGCGCATCCACTCCATAAATTCTCAGGTATCCGATCTGGGTATTGTATTTCAGATTCATTTTGCAATAATTGTCAAACCAATAGTCCAGATAGTCGGATACACTGACTTCGGTGGGAGTAAAAGCTTGTCCAGCCCGATCCATGTTTGCGTGTTCTTAATTGTCCCATAATCATTTCTCCTCTTTAGGTTACAGTTACCGTCAGCTTACGAAGCGCCAGAAAGAAGAGGCACAAAAGAGCGCTGCTTTACATGACGGTATGCAGGCCCTTTTAAGGGATCGCATTATCCAGGTATATAATCATTATCAGGACAAAGGGTACTGTCCGATTTATGGGAAAGAAAATGTCAAGCGGATGTATGACGCTTACCATGTGCGGGGTGGTAATGATGTGGCGACAAAACTAAAAGACACACTAATTGAAATGCCATAGGAACCGATGGAAGAAGTAGAAGGAGGTGATCCATCTATCTCCCGATCCGGCTAGGGTTAGAGCCAGAGAAACTATTATACAGCACTTAGAAGAAAGAGAGGATAAGAGACTATGGCAAACTTAACAGGAAAACATGCAGCGAAGATTCCAGGGAACGGGGGATATGTAAATGGGGGGATCAGATCTTCAGCCCAAACAGCCGACACCATACATATACGACGCTCCGTGTGATGTATCCCACCCAGATAAACACCAGAGCGGTGTGGGAGGTCTATCTGACCGCAACAATAACGGCGTGGACGACAGTGAGGAGTAAGCTGTGCGACGTCACAACGCAGGCTTTGGGGATTCTCCAGGGGCCTGTTTTTTGATTGCGGCATAGTTGCTGCTGTGCTATAATGCTAATGTTACCGCCTCCGAATCTGGTGACAGAAAGGAGGTGTCTGAAGTGGATACGCTTTTATCATTTATTATCGCTGTTGCGGCTGGTGTGGTTAGCCACCTCATCAGCAATTGGTTGGACG
Organism: uncultured Lachnoclostridium sp.; assembly: GCA_902464595.1. Taxonomy (GTDB): domain Bacteria; phylum Bacillota; class Clostridia; order Lachnospirales; family Lachnospiraceae; genus Enterocloster. Next base: position 8,462 of record CABQJX010000068.1, read on the forward strand.
GCGATAAATAGTCGGTAACCAGCCTATGGTTTAAGCCACCATAAAAAACGGAATAGAAAACCCCAAGGAATTGCGCTCCTTGGGGTTTTCGTTTTTGTTGTCTGAAGAGGACAACTTTTATCATTTAGCCTACTGGCATTATAGCATATGCAGATTTTATTTACAAGATACCTGAATATGATTTTTCTCGGTTTTGTATCGGGCTTTTTTATTTGGAGGAAACCTTATGAAAAATATAGTAAAGAAACTGATCGACCAGGCAGATCACTGAATCAGATACCTGGAAAAGAAAAGCAATGCATATCTGGACGATTTTACAGCTAACGCTGGAAGCCGCAATTATACCTGCTTTGCCAGGGACTATCGGGTCCATACCGGGGGCAACTGCCAGGCTCAGCCCTGTTGTGCTATGTTTGTATTGGAGGTATTTGTGCAGGCATTCAGGTTGGAGTTCGCCAAGAAGCTACTGGGAGGCAGTTTGTACCATTATTGTCCCACCGGGGTAAACCAGTTTAAGAAAGCAGGCCGATGGAGTACGATCCTAGAGCCAGGGGTGGTGATCTTTTTCACCAACGGCCTGTGGGCTTACCATACCGATATTGTAACAGAGGTAACGGCCAGCAAGATCAAGACCATTGAGGGTAATACTTCCGGCGCTTCTGGTGTGATCGAGAACGGTGGAGGAGTGTGTCAGAAGTCCTACAGCAAGTCCTATGGAAAATTCTGGGGTATGGTCTGCCTGCTGTCCCGTGTGAAATAAAATATAGATATAATCAATGTCACACTGCGCGCCTATAGAAAATACCAACTGAACAAGCATGAAAAAAATGGTAAAATAAGGATAGATTTTTACAGATAGGAGTTTCTGCCTTGAATAGACCCATGATCCAGATGAATGGCATTACAAAACGGTTTGGTTCCATTACTGCCCTTGACAACATGACATTTGACGCCTATGCAGGAGAAATTACCGCTATTGTAGGAGATAATGGTTCGGGAAAAAGCACTCTGATCCAGATCCTTACCGGCTGCCTAAGGCCGGACGAAGGTACGATCCGCATCCGGGATCAGGTATTCCGGTCCCTTACGGTAAAAGAGGCCATGGATCAGGGGATTACCACCGTCTACCAGGATCTGGCGCTTGATAACTGCAAGGACTGTGCAGGTAATATTTTCCTGGGGCGGGAACTTCTGCATCTCGGTTTATTTCTTGACCGCGGGGCAATGTACCGGGAGACAGATCAGCTCTTAAAGCAGCTCCATATCCATGTTCCGGATATCCGTCAGCCGGTAGAAAAGATGTCAGGAGGACAGAGGCAGGCGGTGGCTATTGCCAGGGCTGTGTATCAAAACGGTGATATTATGATCTTTGATGAGCCTACCTCCGCTATGGGAATGAAGGAAACAGCCCAGATCATGAAGCTGTTTGCTGCATTGAAGGAACAGGGGAAAACGATTATCCTGATCAGCCACAATTTGTTTCAGGTATTTGATATTTCTGACCGGATCTGCGTGATCAAAAATGGCAGGCAGGTAGATTCCTTTCCAACAAAGAACAGCACGCCTCAGCAGCTGTATCAGACCATTATTGAAAAGGAAGAACAGACAGATGACAAAGCAATGGATAAATAAACATTCCCAGCAGCTGTTTCTGCTGGCTGTACTGACAGTGATCTGCGCTGTTTTGGCAGGTAAAAGCGAGTATTTTTTCACATGGAAAAATATCAGAAATATTTTGGAGGCTGCCAGCTATCGCATGATATTGGCGGCGGGTATGACATTTGTCGTTGCCTCCGGGGTGATGGATCTGTCTGCCGGCTCGATTGTCTCTCTTTGCGGTGTGCTGACAGCGCTGGCGCTCCATGGAGGAATGGGGATTTTTGTTTCCTGTCTCATAGGAATCGGGGCGGGCAGCCTGATGGGAGCCTTAAACGGAGCTCTCATCCATTTTACAGGGATCAATTTTTTTGTACTTACTCTGGCTTCCAGCGGTATGCTCCGCGGCATTTCCCTGATGATCACAGATGGGAAGCCTATCACAAAATTCGGAAAAGCATTTATGCAGCTGGGAATCGGACGCATGGGTGAATTTCAGTATCCGGTGATTGTTTCCATGCTCCTGCTCCTTTTAGCATTCCCGCTGATGTTCCATGTCAAATGGGGAAATTATGTCCAGGCTCTGGGAGGCAGCAGGACTGCCCTTATGCGCTCTGGGGTGAGGACTGGTTTTTACCGTATTACCGTCCACATGTTCTTGGGCCTTACGGCAGCTCTTACAGCTATTATCATTACAGCCCGTCTTAATTCTGCAGAGCCTAATGCGGGCATGAACATGGAGTTGGATGCCATAACAGCTGTCATTATGGGGGGAACCCCCATCCGGGGCGGGAGCGCCAGCATAGTGGGGACGGTTTTGGCTGTTTTGATCTTAGGGACCATTCGGAATGGGCTGACCCTTTTGAGCGTGTCCTCTGATTTTCAGCAGTGGATCACTGGTTTTCTGCTGCTGGCATCTGTACTGATTTCAGAAGTTAAAGTCTGGAATATCAAGACTTTGATCAAATAACTATTATTATCATTTACCAAACTGAGGAGGCAGTAACATGAGAAAATTTTTAACAGGTTTATTGGCAGCCGGCTGCGTGGCAGCGGCAGTAACTGGATGCAGCGGTTCAGGCAGTGCAAAGGAGACTTCCGCTCCCGAGACAACCACAGAGGCAGCGGCTGAAACGAAAGAAGAAACAAAAGAAGAAACAAAAGAAGAAACAAAAGCGGAAACAGAGGCAGCAGAAGCAGAGAAGGAAACGGCGGCAGAGACAAAGGCGGCTGCTGCCGGAAAAACAGAGGAGCTGTTAGCAGATGTTGAGGCGAGAATGAACGAGGCCCTGGGAGAACTTCCAGAAAGCGGAAAGGGAGAAAAGATCGGCGTTCTCATCAGCTCCACCTCCAATGAGTTCTGGGGAACTATGAAAACCCGTTACGAGGAGGCAGGCAAGGAGCTGGGAGTAGAAGTAGAAGTTTTTGAGGCAGATGCGGAGGATGATACCCAGGGCCAGTTAGATGCACTGAACACCATGGTTACTATGGATTTTGATGTAATTATATTGTCCCCCATTGACGGGACGAACCTGATCCCGGGAATTGTAGCTGCCAATGAGGCCGAGATCCCGGTCATCAATCTGGGGCCTGGCGTTGATATGGAAGCGCTCTCTGATGCAGGCGGTCATCTGGATGGAAAGATTACTGTAAACTTTGAGGAGCAGGGAAGCACCGTTGCCAATGATATGATCGCCAGAATGGAAGATGGCGGAAAAGTGGCAATCCTTTCAGGACTGGAGGGTGCAGGACAGAGCGTAGGAAGAACCAATGGAGCAAAAGCCGTGTTTGAAGGCGCAGAGGGAGTAGAGCTTGCAGCTGTTCAGGCGTGCGACTGGGATACAGAGAAGGCATATGAGGCAACGAAGGATATTCTCACTGCCAATCCTGACCTCAAGGGAATCTTTGCCTGCAATGACAACATGGCATTAGCAGCAGTACAAGCCCTTCAGGAGATGGGAAATGAGGATGTAATGGTATATGGCGTAGACTACACGTCCGATGCAAAGGCAGCTATCCAGGAGGGGACTATGATGGGAAGCATGACCTACTCCAGCGCTATTTACACAAAGGCAGCGGAGGAGATGGCAATGCTCATCGCTCAGGGAAAAACCTTTGAGGAGCCGGTCTATCTGCCTCTGACCCTTGTTACACAGGATAATGTAGCTGATTTTGAAGGTTGGAAATAAAAATGAAATATCTGATCGAAACAGCGCTTTTGACCCACGGACTCCGGTCTCTGAGCAATGAGTATATTTTAGAGCACTGGGATCTTCCTGAGGCCTCCATTGCATGGGTCTGCAGAGGAGAGATCAAGATAGGGACCATAAAAGAATATCTTTCCTTTCGGACAGAAGCTCAGTCCGCCATACGAATTGACTGTGAAATTCTGGAAAAAGCTCTAAAAGACGGTCTGTCCGGTGCTCTTACAGCCTCTGGAACACTGGCTGTGTGCAGCAGGATGGGGATTCCGGCAGCCGTTACCTGCGGAATGGGAGGAATTGGAGAAATTAAAGGCGAGGAGCTGTGTCCGGATCTTCCGGCCCTGGCAGAGATCCCTGTCATACTTATATCTGCCGGCCCTAAGGATATGCTGGATCGTCAGTCTACCATTTCCTGGCTCGTGTCTCATGGCGTACAGGTGATAGGAGCGCGCCGCAGCTTCTGTACTGGGTATGTATTTACTGGGGAAACAGTCGGGCTCCAGGGGATTTTAGGAACAAAGGAGCTGTCTCCACCCCTTTTGATCATCCATGAAATTCCGGAGGAACAGAGGATAAGAGATCGAGAGATCCTTATGAAGGCGGTGGAGGAAGGAAGGCGCGCCCAGCAGGAGGGAAGGTATTTCCACCCGGCAGCCAACGGGAAAATTGACCAGCTGACAGCAGGCTATTCTTCTGAAATCCAGCTTAGATCCCTTTTGGAAAATGCACGGCTGGCGGAGCGTTTGGTGTAAGTGCAGAAGGCGGGGGACAATAGGAGAAAGGCTTCCAAGAGGAAAACTAAGAGGAAAGGTTCAGCTCCAGTGTTTTCAGTTCCCGGAAGATTGCATCGTATTCCTGGGAAAAGATACTTCCCCGGTTCCACAGAAACGTAAAATCATGTTTTAACATAAGATCGTCCAGAGGGATCTGCATAAGGATCCCCTGGGCGATTTCTTTTTGCACAGCCGCCCGGTAAAGAAAGGAGATGCCGCAGTCCTGACACAGGAGAGAAACGATAGCGTGGATATTCTCCACTTCCACCAAAGAGTGAAAATCGGATATGGACATATTTTTTAAGGCCAGAGTCCTGGAAAGGATTGCGCGAGTACCGGAGCCGGGTTCACGGGTCAGCAGCCGTTCTTCTGTAAGATCTTTGATACAGTGAACGGGTTTGGAAAAGACATGTTTTCTGGAAGCTGCAGCGATATATTCCTCGGACCGAAAGATGCGCGTTTCATACGCATCCGCTTTAAAATATCCTTCTACAAGAGCGAAATCAATGCTTCCTTCCCGAAGAAAAGACAAGAGGGTCTGAGTATTTCCGTAGCGTATGCGCAGATCCGTATTTGGATGGGAGGAAAGAAAAGAGGGGAGAATTGGGAGGATGGCATACTCCCCGATGGTCATGGTTACGCCAAAAGTCATAGTATTGCGGCCTGCCATACCTGCCCGCATACGATTTTGCATAACCGTCTCATCGCTTTCCATGGTTTCCAGATAGGAGCGCAGGATCTCCCCGGCAGGAGTAAGACGGAGTTTTTTCTTTTCACGGATCAGCAGAGGCATGCCGTATCGTTTTTCTAAGTATTTAATCTGTTGGGATACAGCAGGCTGAGTCAGGCCGAGAACATCGGCGGCGTGAGTGAAATTCATATACCGGCATACAGCCAAAAAAGTCTCCATTCGGAAATCGAGCATAGGGAATCCTCCTTTTTTAAAATCATAACAGAAATTTATTATTATATCAATTATTATAATTTTACAAAATGATAAAATGGAGTTATAGTGAACACAGCAAAGAAAGAGGATACCAGAAAAGAGGAGGAGATCAAAAATGTATGATATGGTGATCGTGGGAGCAGGGCCAGCAGGGGTCAGTGCGGCAGTCTATGCCGTGAGCAGGGGATTAAAAACGGTGATATTGGAGCGTCAGGCAGTAGGAGGGCTGATTGGTAAAGTATCTACAGTGACCCATTATGCTTCTGTGGCAGAGGGAGAAAGAGGAGAAGATTTTGCAGAGCGGTTAAAAGAACAGGCAAGGAGGGCTGGAGTGGAGATCCTTTACAGGGAGGTATTGTCTGCACAGCTGTTTGGAGAGAAGAAAATGCTTCTGACCGATGAGGGGGAGATCTGGGGCAGGAAGGTGATACTGGCAGGAGGAACCTCCCCGAGAATGCTGGGGATCCCGGGGGAGGAAGAACTTCGGGGGAAGGGGATGTATATGAACGCCGCAAAGGACGCCCTGTCCTATGAGGGAAAGCATGTTTACATTGTAGGAGGAGCTGATGGGGCAGTAAAAGAAGCTCTCTATCTGGCAAGGTATGCTTCGCGGGCAGAGATCATCCATTTTGAAGACCAGCTGGGCTGTATTGCAGAATTTCGCGAAAGGGTAAAGCAGACGCC
>CABQJX010000069.1 GCA_902464595.1 uncultured Lachnoclostridium sp.
GATGTCCGGAACCTGCCTTCCGTCCCGGTTCTTATCGATTGTAGACCGGTTTGGGGATAACCCGGCAGCTATGAAGCAGGCAGGGATCGCCTATGCCACGGATCAGATCATTGACCTGATTGCCAATGGAATTAAGGGCATCCATGTATATTCTATGAATAAACCAGATGTGGCTCAAAAGATCAAGGAGAATTTATCTGAAATTCTGTAAAAGCAGGACTGATCGAGAAATGCCTGAAGTAAGAGGAGGAGCATGGATGGGAGAGACAGACCGCAGAGAAGTGCTCCGTTATTTGGGGTATCGGGGAAAACAGGCCGATGAGGCGGTTTCCGGTATGGTGGAGGAATGCATAGGAGAGCTTGAGAAATCCTGCAATCCCAAATGGGCTTTCCGGGAATATCCCCTTTATCTGGGAGAAGATGGATGGATTGACGGAGGATGCTTTCAGACAAGGAGCAGAAATCTCTGGGGGAATATAAAGGACTGCAGCCGAATCCTGGTCTTTGGGGCAACCCTGGGGATCGGAGCGGATCATCTGATCCAAAGATACAGCCGGATTCAGATGAGCAAGGCAGTGGTCATGCAGGCCGCTGCCGCAGCTATGATCGAGGCAGTATGCAATGAAGCATGCCAGTCTCTCAGGGAAGAATATGAGGCGAAAGGGCTTTATTTAAGGCCAAGATTCAGCCCGGGATACGGGGATTTTTCACTGGAATGCCAGGAGTTTCTTCTGCGGGGGCTGGAGGCGGACAAACGCATTGGCATTAAGCTGACAGAAAGCCTTCTCATGGTGCCGTCAAAGTCCGTCTCCGCTGTGATAGGAGTGGGGGAGCAGCCTGGCCGCTGTGATGTGAGAGGCTGTGAGGCATGCCAAAAGAAGGAATGCCTGTACAGGAGATAAAAAAGAAGGAAAGGGGAAAACAATATGATCCGTTTTAACTGTGATTACAGCGAGGGAGCACATGAGCGTATTTTAAAGAAGCTGGCAGAGACGAACCTGGAGCAGACGCCGGGATATGGGGAGGACTGTTATTGTCAGGAAGCAGCGGATATGATCCGGGCTCTTTGCAAAAGAGAGGATGCGGCGGTTCATTTTTTGGTAGGGGGAACCCAGGCCAATATGACTGTGATCGCAGCCGCACTTCGGCCCCATCAGGGAGCAGTGGGAGCAGTAAGCGCCCATATCAATGTCCATGAGACGGGGGCAGTGGAGTCCACCGGCCATAAGGTTTTGGCACTCCCCTCGGAAGACGGAAAGATCACAGCTTCCCAGGTGGAGGAGCTGTATCTGGCCCATATAGGTGATGAAAGCTTTGAGCATACGGTGCAGCCCAAAATGGTATATATCTCCAATCCTACGGAGCTGGGAACTATTTATACCAGGGCGGAGTTAGAAAATCTGTACCAGGTATGCCGGAAGTATGACCTGTATCTGTTTGTAGATGGCGCCCGCCTGGCTTATGGCCTGTCTGCAGAGGGCAATGATGTGGATCTGGCTTCCCTGGCGGCCAACTGCGATGTATTTTATATTGGGGGAACGAAGGTAGGAGCACTGTTTGGGGAGGCCGTAGTCATCTTAAACGAGGAGCTTAAAAAGGATTTCCGCTATCACATCAAGCAGAGAGGCGGTATGCTGGCGAAGGGACGCCTTTTAGGTATCCAGTTTGGAGAGCTTTTGAGAGACGGACTGTACTTCGAGCTGGGAGCCAGGGCGGATCGTCTGGCAGACGGGATCCGTGAGGCGTGTGCGAAGAAGGGGTATCCCTTCCTGGTGGAGAATCCTACCAATCAGGTATTCCCCATTGTACCGGATGCCCTTTTAAAGAGCTGGGAAGGGCGCTACAGCTATACGAACCAGGGGAAAATAGATGAAACTCATACAGCTATCCGTCTGTGCACCAGCTGGGCTACCAGTAAGGAGCAGGTGGATGCCCTGGTAAAAGATATTTTAGAGGGTCCTGACTGCTGATCGCAGCCGTCAGGACAGTCGCAGACAACAGGGAAGAGGACAGAGATCAATGACGAGAACAATACTGGAAGAAATGAGAGAACGCCGCCTGTTTTGTGACGGCGGCATGGGAAGCCTTCTGCAGGCCAGCGGATTAAAACCGGGAGAACTTCCAGAGCTATGGAATATAAGCCACCCGGAAAAGCTCCAGGAGATCCATTTATCCTATCTGGAGGCAGGGGCAGACATTATGACCACCAATACCTTTGGAGCCAATCGTCTGAAGTTTGGAGATCAGCTGGAGGCTATCGTTACAGCAGGGGTAAAAAATGCCAGGGCAGCGGTGGAAAAGGCAGGTCATGGCTATGTGGCTCTGGATATGGGGCCTACGGGGCGGCTCTTAAAGCCCTTAGGGGATCTGGATTTTGAGGATGCAGTGGATCTCTATAAGGAAGTGGCGGCTATCGGAGCGAAGGCCGGGGCAGATCTGGTACTGATTGAGACCATGAGCGACAGCTACGAGCTGAAGGCAGCAGTTCTGGCGGCGAAGGAAGCAGCCTTTCGTCCGGATACAGGGGAACAGCTTCCTATTTTTGCCACGGTGATCTTTGATGAGAAGGGAAAGCTCCTCACCGGCGGAAATATTGCATCCACTACAGCGCTGTTAGAGGGGCTCAAGGTGGATGCCCTGGGGATCAACTGTGGATTGGGCCCGGTTCAGATGAAAGGAATTTTAGAGGAGCTCTTAGAATGGTCATCTCTTCCGATTCTGGTCAATCCCAATGCAGGGCTTCCAAGAAGTGAGAACGGGAAAACCGTCTACGACATTGATCCAGGGGAATTTGCCAAAGTGATGGGGGAGATCGCTGCCATGGGAGCAATGATCACAGGGGGATGCTGCGGAACTACGCCGGAGCATATCCGCCTGATGGCAGAGGAATGCAGGGATATACCTGTAGTATGGCCAGAACCCAAAAGGCGTACCGTAGTATCCTCCTATTCCCAGGCAGCAGTGATGGGACAGGCAACCCTCATCGTGGGAGAGAGGATCAATCCCACAGGCAAAGCAAAGTTCAAGCAGGCACTCAGGGATCATGATATAGAGTACATTTTAAGAGAGGCTGTGAGCCAGCAGGACAATGGAGCCCATATCTTAGATGTAAACGTAGGGCTTCCGGGCATCGACGAGGCGGCTGTGATGGAGGAGGTGGTGAGAGAGCTTCAGGCCATCACCGACCTGCCTTTGCAGATCGATACCTCTGACCCGGCAGCCATGGAGCGGGCCCTGCGGATCTATAACGGAAAGCCTCTGATCAATTCTGTCAGCGGCAAAGAGGAATCCATGGAAGCTGTATTTCCGCTGGCTGCCAAATACGGAGGTGTGGTGATCGGTCTGTGTCTGGACGAAAATGGGATCCCTGACACGGCAGAGGGCCGGCTGGAGGTGGGAAGAAAGATCATCAGCCGGGCATCCCAATATGGGATCAGGCCGGAGGATATTATTTTAGACGGACTCTGTATGACGGTTAGTTCCGACAGTAAAGGCGCTCTCACCACTCTGGAAACCCTGCGGCGGATCCGGGATGAACTGGGAGTAGGAACTGTGCTTGGGGTATCCAATATTTCCTTTGGCCTTCCTCAGAGAGAGATCATCAACGGGGCATTCTTTACCATGGCTATGGAATGCGGGCTGGGAGCCGCTATTATCAATCCCAATTCGGAGGCCATGATGCGGGCTTACTACAGCTTTAACGCCCTCATGGACCGTGATCCCCAGTGCAGCAGTTATATCGAGCGGTATGGGGCGGTATCCGCTCCGGCTGTCAGCCGTGCACCTGTATCTGGGCAGGACAGAAACGGTTCCTCTGTCTTAGGCCAGGCTTCCCGGGAGCTGCCTGAAGATAAGGGGGCTGCTCTTTCCGCTTCCATCGAGCGCGGCTTAAAGGAAGGGGCCAGCGAGGCAGTGGAGGCCCTTTTAAAGGGGCAGGAGCCGCTGGATATTATCAACCGCTATATGATCCCTGCCCTGGATCATGTGGGGAAGGGATTTGAAAAGGGAACCCTGTTCCTGCCTCAGCTTCTTATGAGCGCTGAGGCTGCCAAAGCTGCCTTTGAGGTGATCAAAGAGAAGATGGAACAGTCCGGACAGGTTCAGGAGAAGAAGGGAAGTATTATCCTGGCTACGGTTAAGGGGGATATCCACGACATCGGTAAAAATATTGTGAAGGTACTTTTGGAAAATTACAGCTATGAAGTGCTGGATCTGGGAAAGGATGTCCCGCCGGAAACCATTGTAAAGACAGCGGTGGAAAAGAAAGTAACTTTGGTGGGCTTGAGCGCTCTCATGACTACCACTGTCCCTAACATGGAGGAGACCATCCGCCAGCTGAAGCAGTCAGATCCTTCTATCCGGGTTATGGTGGGAGGAGCGGTGCTTACAGAGGAATATGCGGCTGCCATTGGGGCAGACGCCTACTGTAAGGATGCGATGGCTTCTGTTAATTATGCCCAGGAGATATTTGGATAAAATTGGAAATTAGTTTCCGAAATCGTCCTGGAAAGAGAGGTTCCAGAGAAAACTAACAGAAAATTAATTCATTTTTTTCGGAAAATCCAGTAGAATATAGGGAACAGGCTGCGGCACATTCTCCATGGAGGGAATGGAGAGCCGCAGCCTGTTTTGCAGTAATGGCCTGCCGGAAGGCATTCTGCCTTCTGCATTCAGGAAATCGGTGAAGTTTTAGGAAAAGAGAGGTTCATGTCATATGAAACAGGACACGATAACCGTGATCCTCAAAGGAATGTGGGTGGGTGGAACCATGACGGTTCCCGGCGTGAGCGGCGGTTCCATGGCTATGATCGCAGGGATTTACGCAAGCCTGATCCGGGCAGTGGGAACGTTTTTTGCAGATCCGGTGAGGCATGGTATCTTTCTGGGAAAATTCCTTTTAGGAGCTGCAGCAGGCATAGTGCTGTTTTCAAAGCTGATAACATACCTCCTGGCTTCCGCAGTCAGCGTACCCCTGCGTTTTTTCTTTTTGGGAGCAGTGGCAGGAGGAATCCCTATGATCTGTAAGAGGGCGGGGATCAATCGGCTTCGGTTCGATCTCCTGGCCTGGCCAATGGCAGGGATTCTGGCCGTTGAGCTGTTGGCTCTCCTTCCTCAGGGCCTGATCGCCCCGGGAGCGGCAAAGGGCTTGGGAGGTCTGATGCTTCAGACCGCGGGAGGCGTTCTCATTGCTGTGGGATTGGTTCTTCCCGGGATCAGTGTTTCCCAGATGCTTTATATGCTGGGGATTTATGAAACGGTCATAGAAAATGTAAGCGCCTTCCATTTTTTGCCTCTGATTCCCCTGGGAATCGGGGTTGTGGGCGGATCTTTTCTCACCGCAGGACTTCTGGAACGGTGGATGAGCCGTCAGCCGGGGCCTGCTTATCTGCTGATCTTAGGATTTATGCTGGGTTCCCTGCCGGAACTATTTCCAGGGATTCCCACAGGAAGGGAACTTATATTCAGCCTTCTGGCCGCAGTCATCGGTTTTTTTGCGCTGTATCTCATTTCCGAAAAACAAATCCAGTAGCAAAACCGAACCAACTGTGCTATGATAGATCGTAACCGCTGAGCAAATCAGCAGAAATAAAAACAAAGGAATGATCGGGTAATGTATAAATGCTGCATTTTTGATCTGGACGGGACTCTGGTCAATTCGATTTACGCCCTTCAGAGATCGGTCAATGAGACATTGAAAATATGGGGATTTCGGGAGATCACCCTGGAGGAGACGAGACAGTTTGTGGGGGACGGCTACAAAAAGCTTTTGGAGCGTTCTCTTTTGGCCTGTGGAGATGAAACCCTATCCTGCTATGAGGAGGCAGTAAAGAGGTATGAGGGGATTTTTAAAGAGTGCTGCCTTTATCGTGTGGAGGCCTACGAGGGGATCAGAGAGCTTCTGCAGTTTTTAAAGGAACAGGGGATCTGCACCGCAGTACTGTCCAATAAGCCGCATGCAAGGACATTGGATAATGTGAACGGTGTGTTCGGAGAAGCTTTGTTTGACCGGGTCTATGGGGAGAGAGAGAGCCAGGGGATCCGGAAAAAGCCATGTCCGGACGGTGTGTGGGCTATCGGGGAGGAGCTGGGATTTTTAAGGGAAGAACTGCTCTATCTGGGAGATACCAATACAGATATGGAGACAGGAGCCAATGCCGGGGTAGATACGGTGGGGGTTACCTGGGGATTCCGTTCCAGAGAGGAGCTGGCGGCTTTTCACCCTGTTCTTTTGGCAGATAGGCCCAAACAGGTGATGGACTATATAAAGGAAGTGAACAGGATTGAATAGAGGGACGCCCTGCAGGCACAGGGCTTTTTTGCATTTTTTAACAGGGATATGCCTGGTTGCTGCTGCCCTTTTGTTATCTGCCTGCTTTGGGGGCAGGAGGGACTTGGGCAGTGGGGAAGCGGAGGAGCTGTCCGATCATCGGCCTTGTGTAGTGACCACCATTTTCCCTTATTATGATTTTGTCCGCCAAGTGGCAGGCGATCGGGTGAAGCTGAAGCTGGTAGTTCCCGCAGGCATGGACAGCCATTCTTTTGAGCCTACCCCGGCCGATGTAATCTCCATGCAGGAGGCGGATCTTATAGTGGCCAACGGAGGGGAGATGGAGCAGTGGGTGGCTAAAGTCATGGAATCTCTGGATACAAGTTCCATGGAAGTCCTGTACATGATGGATCATGTGGAGGCAGTAGAGGAGGAACTGGTGGAAGGGATGGAGGAAAAACCTCACAGACATGGAGAGGAAGACGGTCATGAGATGCATATTGAGTATGATGAACATATCTGGACCTCTCCGGCCAATGCCCAGGCGATCGTGAAGATCATCAGCCAGTCATTGATCCGCCTTTTGCCCGAAGAGGAGGAGTATCTGGAGGCCAATGCTCAGGAATATATCGCAAAGCTGAAAGATCTGGATGCCCAGTTTCATCAGGTAGCGGAGCATGGAAAGGTTCACATGATCGTGGTAGCGGACAAGTTTCCATTCCGCTATTTTGCGGATCAGTACGGTCTTTCTTACCGTGCTGCATTTTCCGGGTGCAGCGGGGACACGGAGCCCAGCGCCGGCACGATCGCCTACCTCATTGATAAGATTAAGGAGGAACAGATTCCAGCCGTCTATTACCTGGAGCTTTCCAGCCACCGGACAGCAGAGATCATCTGTGAGGAGACGGGGGCCAGGCCCCTGCTCCTTCACTCCTGCCACAATGTGACGAGAAAGCAGTTTGACGAGGGCATCACCTATTTGCAGCTTATGGAGCAGAATGTGGAAAACCTGCGCATTGGGCTGGGAAGCGGGCAGGAGTGAAAAAATATTTGAGAGAAAGAGGAAAACAATGACACCTTTAATTCAATGTCAGCATGTGGATTTTGGCTATGAAAATCAGGATGCGGTCGTTGACGTCAATATGGAGGTCAACCCAGGAGACTATATGTGCATTGTTGGGGAGAATGGTTCAGGAAAGAGCACCCTGATGAAGGGGCTTTTAGGACTTATTAAGCCTTCCGGCGGAACCCTTACAGTATCTGAGGAGCTAAAGCGCACGGGCATCGGTTATCTTCCCCAGCAGACAGCGGCTCAGAAGGATTTCCCTGCCACGGTCTACGAAGTGGTATTGAGCGGCTGTTTAAACCGCAGAGGCTTCCTTCCGTTCTATACGAAAAAGGAAAAAGAGATTGCGGAGCGAAATATGGAAAAGCTGGGGATCACAGCCCTGAAAAGGCGATGCTACAGGGAGCTGTCAGGCGGACAGCAGCAGAGGGCGCTGATCGCCAGGGCTTTATGCGCTGCCAGCTCGCTTTTAATCCTGGACGAGCCTATCACAGGCTTGGATCCGGCGGCGATCCAGGAATTTTACAATATGCTCCGCCGCCTGAACCGGGAGGATAAGATGGCGATTTTAATGGTCTCCCATGATCTGAGAAATGCAGTGGAACAGGCAAACAAGATCCTCCATCTGCAAAAGAGGGTGCTGTTTTACGGCCCGGCCCATGATTATATGAACAGCCAGGCAGCAGGCCATTTCTTCCATGAGAAGGAGCAGGGGAAATGCCGTCCTACGGCGGGCTGCCGCAGCGTTAAGCTTCATGTTCACAAGGAGGAAAAACAATGAATCTGATCCAGGAAATGTTTTCTTATCCCTTTTTAGTCAGGGCCTTGGTTGGGGGACTCATGGTGTCTTTATGCGCCTCTCTGCTGGGGGTGAGCCTGGTTCTGCGCCGGTATTCCATGATCGGGGACGGGCTGTCCCATGTGTCCTTTGGGGCGCTGTCTATTGCCCTTGCCATGGGCTGGTCGCCTCTTAAGGTTTCGATTCCCGTGGTTGTCCTGGCTGCTTTCTTCCTTCTGCGGATTACAGAGAACAGCCGTTTAAAGAGCGATGCGGCGATTGCTCTGATCTCTGCCAGCGCTCTGGCCTTGGGGATCATTGTTACCTCCCTGACAACAGGGATGACAACAGATGTGAGCAGTTATATGTTCGGAAGCATCCTGGCCATGAGCAAGGAGGATGTAGTGCTGGCAGGAATTCTGTCCGGGGTGGTCCTGGGAATGTTTTTTCTCTGCTATAACCGTATCTTTGCTGTCACCTTTGATGAGAATTTTGCCAAGGCTACAGGGGTCAACGTAGGCAGATATAATGTGATCATTGCAGTTCTTACTGCGGTGACCATTGTCCTGGGAATGAGAATGATGGGGGCTATGCTGATTTCCAGCCTGATCATTTTCCCCTGTCTTACTTCCATGCGTGTGTTTAAGAGCTTTGGAGGCGTTATGGTGTCCTCCGGGGTTTTGGCGGTAGTCTGCTTCTTTGCCGGTATGGCGGCATCTTATCAATTTTCTATACCGGCGGGGGCCAGCGTAGTAGTGGTAAACCTTTGTGCCTTCCTCTTGTTTCTGGCATGGCAGTCCCTGGTAGGAATGCGGGGCTGTGATAAATAAAATATACAAAGGGGATTTTGTGTGAGGAAAAATGAACGATATTTTGTTAGATAAAAAGAAAAAAAAGCCATTGAAAAAGCAAATATCCCAGACTCAGTTTATCGCATACGGCTTTTTCGCTATTATCATGATGGGAAGCCTGTTTCTTATGCTGCCCATTGCCAGCAGGGATGGGCAGAGCGAGCCCTTCCTCAACTGCCTGTTTACAGCTACCAGCGCAAGCTGTGTGACCGGCCTGGTGGTGGCGGATACCTGGACTCAGTGGAGCTTGTTTGGACAGATCGTGATCCTGATCCTGATCCAGTTAGGCGGGCTGGGATTTATCAGCGTTGGAATATGCCTGTCCATTATTCTGAGAAGAAAGATCGGTCTGAAGGCAAGAGGGCTTATGCAGGAGAGTGTGAACACCCTTCAGATCGGCGGCGTGGTGAAGCTGGCAAAGAAGATCATGGTGGGAACCGCTGTTTTTGAAGGAGCCGGAGCTGTGCTCTTGGCCTGCCGGTTTATTCCCCAGTTTGGTTTGGCGAAGGGAATCTGGTATGGTATCTTTCATTCTGTGTCCGCATTCTGCAATGCAGGCTTTGATCTTCTGGGGCATACAGGTGAGTATAATTCCCTGTGCGGCTATACTGGAGACTGGCTGGTGATCGGAATGATTTCTTTCCTCATTATCACAGGCGGAATCGGATTTATTGTCTGGGACGACCTTTCCAGGAAAAAATTCCATTTCCGCCATTATATGCTTCACACAAAGATTGTTTTGGTGACAACCGGGCTTCTGCTAGGGATCAGCACCCTGCTGTTTTATGTGATGGAGCGAAACAATATTTTAGTTGGAATGGATGGATCGGAAACCTTTCTGGCCTGCTTTTTCAGCGCTGTTACCCCAAGAACGGCAGGATTTAACAGTGTGGATACAGCGGCGCTGACAGATGGAAGTAAATTTTTGTCTGCCATTCTCATGTTCATCGGAGGAAGCCCTGGCTCCACAGCAGGAGGGATCAAGACCAGTACTCTGGCGGTGCTGCTCCTGTATGTGGTTTCCAATATCCGCCAGACTTATGGTGTGGAAATATTTGGAAGGCGTTTGGAGGATGAATCCATCCGGCAGTCAGCCTGTATCCTCACCATCAATTTAAGCCTTATGCTGTGCGCTACCATTGCTATCATGGCAGCCCAGAACCTGCCTATGTCGGATATTTTTTTTGAAACCTGTTCCGCAATTGGAACCTCCGGCATGAGCACAGGGGTCACCAGGAGCTTAAATTCATTTTCCAGGATCATTATTATTTTGCTGATGTACTGTGGAAGGATCGGAAGCCTTTCCTTTGCCCTGGCCTTTACCAGGTCATGCCGTAAGCCTCATGTACAGCTTCCATCAGAGCAGATCACCATAGGATAGAGAGGAGTAAAAGATGAAATCAATTCTTGTTATTGGACTTGGAAGATTCGGCCAGCATTTATGTGAAAATCTGGCAAAGCATGATAATCAGATCATGGCAGTGGATATATCAGAGGAGCGTCTGGAGCCGGTTCTGCCCTATGTGGTCAGTGCGAAGATCGGGGACTGTACCAACGAGGCTG
The DNA here is from genome assembly GCA_902464595.1 of uncultured Lachnoclostridium sp. Classification (GTDB taxonomy): domain Bacteria; phylum Bacillota; class Clostridia; order Lachnospirales; family Lachnospiraceae; genus Enterocloster. Next base: position 10,527 of record CABQJX010000069.1, read on the forward strand.
TGCTAAAGAGCCTGGGGATCGGGAATTTTGACATTTGCTTTATCTGCATTGGAAATAACTTTCAGAACAGTCTGGAAGTTACCAGCCTCATCAAGGAGATGGGGGCAAAATGTGTGGTCAGCAAAGCAAACAGGGACATTCACGCAAGGCTATTGTTAAAGAACGGGGCAGATGAGGTGATTTACCCGGATCGGGATGTGGCGGAAAAGGTGGCAGTTCGTTACAGCGCCAACAATGTGTTTGATTACACGGAGCTGGCGGATGGTATTTCCATTTATGAGATCAAACCCCTTCCCCAATGGGTGGGCAAGAGCATCAAGGATTCCGATATTCGCCGCCTGTATGGTATTTCCGTCATTGCAGTCCGTGAATCAGACGGCCATATGCGTTTTATGCCGGGGGCGGATCATGTGATCGAAGGCGGAAACCATCTCATGGTGATCGGAAAGCAAGAGGACGCAGAGAAAATCGTAAAGCATCTGACAAAGATCGAGTAGGGAACAATTTTAGAGTTCCGAAAAAGCCCGGAGCAGCCCCCATGCTTTTTTTGTTTCCGAAGATGGCGGAGGATATGGTGACATTTCAAATTAACGCTCTGCCGGATGAAATGCAGCGGATAAAAGAAAGAGTAACAGAGTGAATGAAGATAAACAGAACGAACCAACAAATCCCCGTGGAGGTACAATGGGACTCTATCGTACAGCTTTTGAAAACGGTCGATTTTTTGAAAACGGCTGCTGATTCTGTGCGGCTTTTTTGCCCTGCGTCAGCCTGCCCTTGCGGCAGTGAGGCGCAGGGCGTTTTGGTATTTAATAGAAAGAAGGACAATCTGATTTTACAGCTGTGGAGCCTATGATCTGCAACAACATGAAAGGAGATTCTGACATGGAATTATTAAAACAATGCAAGCAATGGTTTGAACAGAATGAAATTCAGAAGGTGATTGAGGCTCTGGAGGCGATTCCCACTGAGGAGCGCCCCCCGGAACTGGACAGCGAGCTGGCCAAGGCATATATTGCCATTGCAGATATAGGAGAACGGGAGCCTTATGAAAAGGCGTTAGAACTTCTGGAACCACATGAGGAGTATTTTGCGGGCGATCACTGCTGGAATTACCGAATTGCCTCTGCTTATTATTACCTGGATGAGGAAGGCCCCGCCCTGCGTTACTTTGAAAAGGCCTTAAAAGCCCGCCCTGGAGACAAAGATACCCAGGAGTACATAGATGATTGCCGCCGCTGTTTGTCCCTGCCCCGGTTTGAAAAGAATTTCCGGGAAAGGACACAGGAATCGTGGGCAGCCTTTGCTGAAATCGAGGGGGCGCTGCGTCAAATCATGGATACCGGCAAAATGCACCACAGCGGCGATGAGCTGATTGAAAAATGCGGTAATGCACTCAAAACCGCCCTGCGTGATACTTCCTTTGAGCTGGGCGTGGGTGGTGAAAAATATGAACTGATCCTCAGTCCGGAGGGCCTTCGCTCCCGCCTGTTCCCACTGGTGTACTTTCAGCAGCAGGCCCCAGAATCGGTGTTGGAGCATTGGAATATCTGGGTAGGCCGTCAGCCCTGTGAGGGATTCGAGCTGCGGGCCGAAGACATTGAAGTTCGGGCTGAGGATGTACAGGTATGGGCAGAGAAAACAGAGAACAGTCAAATGAACCTGGTTCTTTACTGTGAGAAGCTGACGCCATTTTTGAAAGAGGATATGGACAAGGTTTGGTGGACACTCTCCATGCTGGTGGATCAAACCATCGGGGAAGCTTCCGCCATCGCGCTGATTGCCGGTTTTGATATTTCTGCCCAGCCGAAAGACGAGTCGTCCATGCCCCTTGCCAAACTGCCGGATTTGGTGCAAAGCATGGGACTTTCTCTCTGGCGGGATGGCAGCGACTATCTGGAAAACAGTTATCTTGCCTATGAAATGGAACCGGTCAAAGATCCGGAAGCCGACTGGCGGTTGGATGTCTATACGGGAAGCTGCCGCCTGCCGGTCATGATCAACGAATACTTGACTGCCTGTACAGATACGGTGGACGAGTACCATCGGGACGGAATCGTGGCGGGATTTTTGTGTTACCCGATCGATGGCTTTACGGGAGAGGAACGAAGCAAAGCCATTCTGGACTTTCGTGATGACCTGCGGGATACCATTCTGCGGGAGGCAGGAGCGGAGTCTGTGACCTTTTTAGGTGGTGCAGCTGGACTGTACTATGGGTATCTGGATTTCATCGCCTGGGATCTGCCCGCCGTGTTGGACGCGGCCAGAGATTTCTTCGTTGGCTCAGACGTGGCCCAGGGGGCCTTCCATGTATTTCGTCGGGATATGGGGGCAGTCCGTCTGTGGGATCGGGAAACAGAGCCGGAAGTGGATCCGGAGACTGGCTCCCTGCTCTCGGCAGAGGACATCGAAACGCTGGAATCCTTTGACGAGGGCACATCAGGCTACTTTGGAAAAATGCTCCGCTGGCTGGATGATTTTACCCAGCAGGGCGAGCAGGAAGGGAGATTTACCCAGCGGCAGGTCCAGCAGGATCTCCAGATTGCTTTGTGGTATTCCTTCGCCTGCAATAATCTGGATGAGTACCAGTATTACTACAAAGCGGCAGATTGGATGAAGGCTTCGGAGAAAAAGGCCGCAGGCTGTGCTACCTGGTACTACCGCTATTCGGTGGCACTGATGTACTGCGGCAGGCTGGAAGAAGCATTCAACTACGCGGAAAAGGGTGCAAAGGAGGAGTCGGACTATCCCTGGATCTGGCTGCAGGTGGGTAAGCTGCGGGCACATTTTGGCGATAAAGCCGGTGCGTTGGATGCTGTCAAACAAGGATTAAAACTGGAACCGGGCGATTATGAGTTTCTGACGCTCAAAAGGGAAATCGAGCAAGGCGCGCTGTTGGAGCAGATGGAATACCATTGGATCAGCCCCGATGCCGACCAGACACTTCAACAGGGGTTGGACGCAGACGCCGATGACAAGCAGCGCTCCATCTCTTGTATAAGGATCAGTGCAGATGGACTGGAACGCTTCTGGAGTGTTTTTGGTCCGAAGCCGGAGCAGTACATAACCAACGCACCCTACATCCAATTTCCCTATTCGGTGCAGGATCGCACCATTGATCTGGTATTCCAGATGAATGAAGCGGGAATGTCCAAACTGCATTCTGACTGGTTGGAGCAGTTGAAGGACTGGCTTCAAAGCGGCCAGTGGCTGGATCGGAACCACCCGGACGGCAGAGCAGCCCATCTGGATACCGTGCTGGTGGGGTTGGACTACCGTATGGGCCTGATTTATAAGCTGACAGAGGAGGACGCATACTTCCAGATCTTCCTGAACCCGGATGGGACAGAACAGGAGGGAACGTTTTGGTCCTCCGAGGAAAGCGATGAACCAGAACTTTATACAGAAGAAGAGATGTCTGCGGTAGAGCAGCACATCAAAAATACTTTTGGAGAGTTCGATGGTGTGTTCCACGAACTGGTTTCCCCCGACATCCATGTAGACATCTGCATGGTTCCTCCTTCCGAGGAGCGGGATTATTACACGCTGGTGACAATGGGCATGGGTGCTCACCGGATGAATGTGCCGGAGGAACTGGCGGAATACAAGCTGGAGCGGGCGGAGCTGGCCATCGCTCTGCC
>CABQJX010000070.1 GCA_902464595.1 uncultured Lachnoclostridium sp.
ACTGCGAGTGTACCTATTTCCCATCCATGGCAGATGATGACCCCATCATGTCGGCGTACAGCTATGCCAAACGGGAAAGTGTCAAAGAGGGCTTTATTCCCGTGCTCATCCAGGCGGATGATGAAACCCTGTTGGAGTGTCTGGTAATGAACGCCGACCCGGAGAATGATGCGGACTTCTACGAATTTGACCTCAAAACGGTAACGGAGTATCGGAAGAAGCTGCTCTCCGCTCCCGTCAAGGACGGAAAGACAGTTTTGGAGGGATTGACCGGCCAGCGTAAAGCGGAGGCCGAGGATGATGACAAGGACTGGGAGGAGGTTCTTGGCGAGATGGAAGGCGGCTATGACAATGACCGCCTCTCCTGCTACTGGGATTCGGACAGCCATATGACCTCCCCCCTCATTCTGGCGAAAATTCCAGTGAAGAACCCCTGGGAGATCTTCGCCTACCTGCCCTTTGGAAATTGGAATGATTGCCCTGACACGCCGGATCTGATGGCAGTGGCGAAATACTGGTTCGAGCAGTATGGCGCGGAGCCTGCGGCCATGAGCCACGATGAACTGGAGTTCCTGCTCCCAGATCCTGTTTCCAAAGAAAAGGCTATGGAAGTCGCCACAGAGCAGTACGGCTTCTGCCCGGACATCGTGGATCAGGAGCAGGATGACCGGGCAGTCGGCAATTTGGCTGATGTCCTGCGGCAGTCTACTGTCTGGTACTTCTGGTGGGATTAACGGGAGAGTGTGACCATGAACGAATACTTAAAAAAATATATTGAACTACAAAAGCAGTTTCGGGAGACAGAAGGAGAACCGGACAGTGTCCGTGCTCTCTATAACTTCAAGGAGGAACTGGAGCAGAGTGAGGATCGGCAAGCCAAGGAAGTGCTGGACGATCCCGTGTGGGACGAGGAGCAAAAAGAAATGATCCGGAAATCCGTTAATGGCGGGCATCTGCAATGCTATCTGTTCCGGTGTCTCCACTGCGGAAAGCCTCTGGTCTGGATGGATTGTGATTGAGGAGTTTTTAAAAGGTGGGATACAAGAAATGCAACTCAAAACACTGACCATTCAACTGAATGATGAACAACTGCCCATCTTCCCAGTGGAACCGGAAGCCCACCTCTCATTTACCACTCATACCGATGGAAATGAATTGGAGCTAACGGGAAACCGAGCGGGTCTGCTCCTATTGGCGAAAGCTACTCTGGGTATGGCAGAAACTCTTCGCGGGGCTGGATTCCACATTCATCTGGATGACCTGTACGGCATCAACAACGAGGAGAAAAACTGGTGCAGTGCGGCGCTGCCCTGCTGTATGAGATGACATGAGACGGAGGGATACCATGTTGTCGAAATGTTTTGAAACCATTTTACATAATCTTGGCCTGGAGCGCCTGGAACATCCTGCGAATTGACGGATATTCCGAGGAAGAATCTGCCGAGTCTCTGTTAACGGCCATCCAGCAGAGAGCCGCACTTCTTGCCCCACATGAGCAGAGCACAGTGACCGTGGGCTGGATGTGCTGGGAGGCTCACAGAAGCTGCTATTGCCGCTCCATCATCAATTTCATGACTGGATCTTGGAATACGATCTGGAGAAGATCGACCAGATGTTCGCTCCGGCAAAAGAATGACCGCATGACAGAAAATTGGAAAACAAAAGTTTGAATATTTTTCAAAACTTATTTATCTGTTTTAGCAGGGCTTTCTGTACAGATATTTCGGAAGCCCATGCTCCATTACGTGCTCCGGTGTTCCCTGGATCAGTGGAAGGGCGTAGTCCAGAAACAGGGTATCAATGTCAGAGCCGTTTTTTGTGATCCAAGAAACAGGGAAGGGCTTTTCGCGGTTGCACACATTTCCCACCTCCGTCATGGAGTAAGACAGGAGATAGTCAGGCCCCTCCAGGCGGGAGCAGGTGATCATTTTTCCGGTCTCTCCCCTGAGAGCCATTTTTACTGCTTCACGGCCAGACTGTTCCGCCTCTTCCAGATCCGTAGCTGAGGCGAGAAGGCTGCTGCAGCGCTGGTTTACATTCAGTTCGATGGAGCGGACTTTTACATGGAAACGGTTGCGCACATAACTTTCCAAAACCTTTCCGCAGCCGGTGAGCATCTTATGGCCGAAGGTATCTACCTGGGCGTCGTTGGTGTATTCGCAGATAAAACGGCCCTGGCTGTCATGGATCCCCTCTGAGACGCAGACCACTACGTTGGGCTGGCGGGAGAGGGCCTGCTCAAGATCCTGGAAAAATTGTTCCATGGAGAAGGATACCTCAGGCATATAGATGAGGAGCGGGTTGTCTCCCGGAAATTTCCGGGCAAGGGCGCTGGCAGCGGTGACCCATCCGGCATGGCGGCCCATGAGTTCTACGATGGTGACAGAGGGCTGCTGATAAACAGAGGCGTCCAGGCAGATCTCACGGACTGTGGAAGCTACGTATTTTGCAGCGCTGCCATAGCCGGGGGTGTGATCGGTCACGGGGAGATCGTTGTCAATGGTTTTCGGAACTCCTAAAAAGGAAATGGATTCCCCGTGGAGAGCGGCAAAGCGGGAAAGCTTATCGACGGTATCCATGGAATCGTTTCCTCCAATATAAAGACATGCTCCAATGTTTAAGGCACGGAATTTTTCAAAGAGGAGGGGGTATACAGGTGCATCCATATGCTCCGGAAGCTTGTAGCGGCAGGAACCCAGATAGGCAGCCGGGGTCTGGCGCAGAAGGCGAAGGTCATCTTCTCTCAGATCATCAGACAGAGCTTGGATATGGCCGGACAGAAATCCTTCGATTCCATTTATCATGCCGTAAACAGTGCCGATTTCCTCCGGGCGGGTCACGCTTTCCGATATGATGCCGCAGAGACTGGCATTGATAACTGCGGTGGGGCCGCCGGATTGGCCTGCAAGAATATTTTTCTTCATAGGTAATCTCCTTGTCATATATGTGGGGTTGCTGCTTTTAATGCTACCATATCCATTCAGCCAACTCAAGGGTATTATTGTGAATATGCATAGAAAAAATTTTGAAATTTGTAAAAAATGTCAATTGCATGAGAAAGTGCTCTGTGATAATCTGTATTCAGAATAAAAAGTTTGTATACAAATTTTAAATTATGAATACAAATAATAAAGGAGGAAACGCAATGGACATTCGCTATTCTGCAAATCAGAGAGATGTAAAACGCTATACCACAGAGGAGTTACGCAAGGAGTTTCTGATCCAGGATCTATATAAAGAAAATGAGGTAGTGGCTGTGTATTCCCACGTGGACCGCATGGTTACTCTGGGCTGCATGCCTACGACAGAGAAGGTTTCCATTGAGAAAGGGATTGACTGCTGGAAGAACTTTGGAACCCATTACTTCTTAGAGCGCCGTGAGATCGGTATTTTTAATATTGGCGGCAGCGGGACCATTACAGCGGATGGCCAGGAGTTTAAGATGGGCTATAAGGACTGTCTGTATATTACCAAGGGAACCAAGGAGGTTTATTTCTCCAGCGAGGATCCTTCTGCGCCTGCTAAGTTCTACATGGTCAGCGCACCGGCCCACACTTCCTACACAACCACCTTTATCCCCATCGCCAAGGCTGCGAAGAGGCCATGCGGAGCCGCTGAGACTTCCAATAAGCGTGTGATCAATCAGTTTATCCATCCAGATGTATTAAAGACATGCCAGCTGTCCATGGGTATGACTGTCTTAGAGGAGGGAAGCGTATGGAATACGATGCCGGCCCATACTCACGAGCGCCGCATGGAGGTTTATATGTACTTTGAGATCCCAGGAGACAACGTGGTATTCCACATGATGGGAGAGCCTACGGAGACAAGGCACATCGTTATGAAGAATGAGGAGGCGGTGATCAGCCCGTCCTGGAGTATCCACAGCGGGGCAGGAACCTCCAACTATACCTTTATCTGGGCTATGGGCGGAGAGAACATGGAATTTGACGACATGGATACCATGCAGCCAAACGAGATGAAGTAATAACAGCAGATACGAACATAGAAAGCAGGAGGAGACACGATGCAGGAATATTTAAATAACTTTTCACTGGAAGGAAAGATAGCTCTGATCACAGGCGCTTCCTACGGAATCGGATTTGCCATCGCAAAGGCAATGGCGGGAGCAGGAGCGACCATCGTATTTAACGACATCAAGGCAGAGTTAGTTGAGAAAGGTCTGGCTGCTTATGAGGCAGAGGGGATCAAGGCTCACGGTTATGTATGCGACGTGACCGATGAGAAGGCTGTCAATGAAACGGTTGCAGTGATTGAGAAGGAAGTAGGAATCATTGACATCCTTGTAAACAACGCAGGAATTATCAAGAGGATCCCTATGTGCGATATGACCGCTGAGGAGTTCAGACAGGTGATCGACGTGGATCTGAACGCTCCCTTTATCGTGTCCAAGGCTGTGATCCCCAGCATGATCAAGAAGGGACATGGAAAGATCATCAACATCTGTTCTATGATGAGCGAGCTGGGCCGTGAGACTGTGTCCGCTTACGCTGCAGCTAAGGGTGGACTCAAGATGCTGACCAAGAACATTGCTTCCGAGTATGGCGAGTATAATATCCAGTGTAACGGTATCGGACCTGGATACATCGCAACACCACAGACTGCTCCGCTGCGGGAGACACAGCCTGACGGATCCAGACATCCCTTTGACCAGTTTATTGTCAGCAAGACGCCTGCAGGACGCTGGGGCGATGCAGAGGATCTGGGAGGCCCGGCCGTATTCCTGGCATCCGATGCTTCTAACTTTGTCAATGGACTGATTCTGTATGTGGACGGCGGTATCCTGGCTTATATCGGAAAGCAGCCGAAATAAAAAACACAGGAAAGAATCAGAAAAACGGTAAAATAGAGAAAAACAAAAAACAGAAGAAACAAAAAACAAAAGAAACAAAAAACAGAAGAAACAGGAAAAAGGAGGTGGCTCCATGGGAGAGACGGAGTTTAAGAACAGAGGAGAACTGGTCTTTGAGACTTTGAAACGGGAAATCCTGGATCTGGTGCTGAAGCCGGGACAGGCTATCAGCGAAAATGAGATCTGCCAGCGGTTTGGAGTGTCCAGAACGCCGGTGCGGGACGCGATCAGCCTCTTAAAGGAACAGGGATTTCTGGAGACAGTCCCTTACCGCGGAGCCTATGTGACCCTCTTGAGCCTGGACAATATTAAGCAGATGATCTATATGAGGGTGGCAGTAGAGACCATGGTGCTGCGGGATTTCCTGCATGTCCAGACACCTATGGTGGTGGAGGATATCCGCCACAGTATCGCCCAGCAGAGAGCGATCATCTGCGAGCCGGGATTTGAACCGGAGCAGTTTTACCGTTTGGATGCAAAGATGCATTCCATATGGTTTACAGCCGTCCGCCGGCAGAAGCTTTGGGATATGCTTCAGGCCCAGCAGCTTCATTACACACGCTTTCGGATGTTGGATTTTATCACAGAGACGGATTTTACGCGCATCATCGGGGAACATGAGAATCTGTTCCGCCTGATCACAGAAAAGAATGAAAAGGGACTGGAGGATGCCCTCAAAGAGCATCTTTATTACAGTATGAAGCGGATGCGCCATTCCATTGAAGTGGATTACAAAAATTATTTTGAGGAAGAACCAGAAGAAGGGCGGTTTGTCATTTGACAGACCGTCCTTCGGCGTAAATGCGCTCATCTGGATTTTCAGCCAGATATTCTTCCAGATCCTGGGGCGACAGATGAGAGCGGACTTCCTCGAAATAGGCCGCTCCTCCCATGCACACGAAATCGGTGAGACGCTTGACCACCTCAGAGTTTTCTGAGAGTTTTTCAATCATTTCTTTTGTCAGATGTTCCATTTTAAATCCCCCTGCCAACGGTATTTCATATAGTATATTCGTAATAGCGAAGATATTCAAGAGATAAAATATAATTTATTCTTAGTCTATCAGAAATAGACAGCAGACCGGCCGGTTGATATGTGACCATTGGGGTTTTTACGGTAAGCCCCGCGGGGCTGGAATGCTGCAAAACTATCGGGGTGGCTAAGATGATTGATTATTCGCCTTTTTGGAAGACATTGGAGGGATCAGGGGAAAACTGGTATACTCTCACAAAAAAGCATCATATTTCAGACAGCACCCTTCATCGTCTAAAGCATAATAAAGATATATCCATGAGAACAGTCAACGATCTCTGCAGGATCTTAGACTGCGACATTGAGGATATTGCAGTGTATGTCCCCTCAGAGAACGATCAGCTTCTCTAGGGGGCTTTTTTAATCTTTTTCTTCCCTGACCTTCCCCTTCCCAAATCCCAGTATCTATATTAAAATAAAGCCAGGAGGTATCCTCATGGAAGGAATGGAGAATGGAAAGAATGAGATAAGCTGGAAGAACCGTTCCCTGGAGCAGAAGGTGAGATGGCTGGGAATCTGTACCGCCGCAGTGGTGATCCTGTCTCTGGCTGCGGTTATGTCGGTGGCCGGCTACGGGATGAAAGGAATGGGAGATCTGCTGCAGGGCAATTCCCAGAGCCTGTCCTTCTGGTCAGCCATGGATAGAGAGCAGGAGACATTTAAGCGGTATGCAGAGGAGCGGACACCGGAAAATAAGGCAGAGTACGAGGCAGCTGTGAAAAGAACAGGAGCGTCTTTGGGCTCCCTTCCCTTTGATTATAGAAAAATCGGTGCAAAACGATATGCATCTACCTGGTCTATCCTCAATATGTATGAAAATTACTCATCTGCCAGAGATTGTTTGCTGGACATGGATCCGGAGGATCCTGAGTATTTAAAACGCCTTTATCTGGTTTACCGGGTTCAGGGATACCTGAGGGATCACGCCGGGAACCTGGAACAGATGACGGTTCAGCAGGGAAATGAAAAATATGAGGCGAGACGTCCCCTTTTCGCCATCGTCCCGGCTGTCAGTATCCTATGGGGAGCGGCAGCTCTTGTGATGGTGGCTAAACTGAACCGATCCGTTCAGCGCAGCATCGTCCGTCCGTTAGTGGAGCTGGCAGAGGATTCTAAGCGGATCGGGGAAAATGATTTTTCAGGGCCGGATCCTCTGGCAGAAGGTGAGGATGAGATTGCCAGCCTGGTTCAGGCCTTCTGTTCCATGAAGGCGTCCACAAAGGGCTACATCGAGGCATTAACGGAAAAGCACCGGATGGAGAAACAGCTGGATGAAGTGCGGCTCCAGATGTTAAAAAATCAGATCAATCCCCATTTTTTGTTTAATACCCTGAATATGATCGCCAGTACAGCAGAAATTGAGGACGCCCACACCACGGAAAAAATGATCCATGCCCTCAGCCGTCTGTTCCGCTATAATCTGAAATCCACGGATTCTCTGATGCCGTTGGGACGGGAGTTAAAGGTGGTTCAGGATTATATGTATCTGCAGCAGATGCGCTTTGGAAAGCGGATCCGCTATGAAACAGAGTGCAGCCCGGATACGCTGGAGGTTCTCGTCCCCTCATTCGCGCTCCAGCCGCTGGTGGAAAACGCGATCATCCACGGGCTTTCCTCCAAGGGCCAGGGCGGCAGGATCTATGTACGGTCCTGGATGAGGGGAAAACGGCTGTGGATCTCTGTGGCAGATACGGGAACTGGGATCAGCGGGGAACGGCTGGAGGAGATAAGAAAAGGGCTGGAAGCAGGAGATGAGAGAGTGACCGGAGTGGGAGTGGGAAATATATACCGTAGGATCCACGGCATGTATGAGGACGGAGAGCTGCTTCTCTACAGCAAAGAAGGATGCGGAACCGTGGTGCAGATGGCGTTTACGCCTTAGGATTTGGAAAAATGTTCCGAACAGATTCTGAAAAATAGGTTAGCGGGCTTTTAGTTGAAGGAGGAAGGAATATGGGAGAGCAGTACCGGCTGCTGTTGGCGGACGATGAACAGATCGAGCGCATGGCTCTGGCGAAAAGGCTGAGAAGGCATTTTGACGGAAGCCTGGATATTAAGGAGGCGGTAAACGGAGCGGAGGCTTTGGAGCTGTTTCAGAGGGAGCGCAGCCACATTGTGATCATGGATATATCCATGCCGGAAATGAACGGGGTGGAGGCGGCAGAGAGGATCAGGGCCCTGGATGAGGATTGTATTATCATTTTTCTCACAGCTTATGATGAATTTTCCTATGCAAAAAGGGCCATTGTGATCCGGGCCCTGGATTATCTGCTGAAGCCCTGCGAGGAGGAGGAGCTGGCTGCTGTTATGGAGGAGGCCATGCGTCTTGTGGATAAGCGCCAGAGGGAGCAGGGGGAGTTAGCTTTGGCAGAGGGACGCCCGGGCAGAGGGAAGGTCTGGGGGAGCGGTATCCAGACAGCCGGATCGCTGGAAGGCCAGGCTTCTGAGACGGAATCCGAATGGAATTTAAGAGATGATCCAGAGCTGTCCGGTCATGGCTTTGGAAGCGCCCGGGGGACAGATCCAGATGCGGGGCGGCTGGCTCAGATCGCGCAGCAGATACAGGATTATATACGCAGGAACTATATGAAAGAGATCTCCATGCAGGATGCGGCCCGCATGATGAATTATTCGGACGCTTATTTCTGTAAGCTTTTTAAACAGTGCTTTGACCAGAATTTCACCTCCTATCTTACCGCTTTCCGCATCAATGAAGCAAAAAAGCTTTTGGAGGATACGTCAGCCAGCGTAAAGGACGTAAGCTTACAGGTGGGATACTGCGACTCCAACTATTTTGCAAAGGTATTTAAGCGCATGACAGGCATGATCCCCTCAGAATACAGGGACAGAACCGTTTCCAGATGATCGGCTGCATGACAAAAAAATCTTCCCCAATGACAAATTTTTACGGTACAAATTAACTGGGACAGGCCTTATAATTAAAACAGTGTTAAGAAAATATCAAAAAATCTTAACATATGTTTCAGGGCAGAAATAAGGCAGGGATTGGAGATCAGGATCCTCTGAATAAATACAGGACGATCTGCCCCACAATAGTAAGATCAGACCACGATGAAAGATCGTAGGAAGGGAAAGGAAGGAAAAACGTGAGAAGATTCATGAAACGGGCAGCAGCTGTTTTACTGGGGACGGCTGTGGCAGCAGGGCTGACCGGATGCAGTTCCATTACTTCGGGCAGGCGGATCATCCGTGTGTCCCATGCACAGTCAGAGACTCACCCGGAGCATCTGGGACTCCTGGCCTTTAAGGAGTATGTAGAGGAGCGTCTGGGAGACAAATACGAGGTACAGATATTTCCAAATGAGATTTTAGGCTCGGCCCAGAAGGCCATCGAGCTGACCCAGACAGGGGCCATCGACTTTGTTGTTGCCGGAACCGCTAACCTGGAGACCTTTGCCGGCGTATATGAGATCTTCAGTATGCCCTATCTCTTTGATTCTGAGGATGTATATAAATCCGTGATGCAGGATACAGAATACATGGAGAAGGTATATGAGTCCACGGACGAGGCAGGATTTAGGGTGGTAACCTGGTATAATGCGGGAACCAGAAATTTTTATGCCAAAACTCCCATTCATAAGCCCGATGATTTAAAGGGAAAAAAGATCCGTGTACAGCAGAGCCCGGCCAGCGTGGCTATGGTCAACGCTTTCGGTGCGGCAGCAGCCCCCATGGGTTTTGGCGAGGTGTATACTGCCATCCAGCAGGGCGTGATCGACGGGGCGGAGAACAATGAGCTTGCACTGACCAACAATAAGCACGGAGAGGTTGCCAAGTATTACACCTACAATAAGCATCAGATGGTTCCGGATATGCTGGTTGCCAATCTGAAATTTTTAAATGGATTGAGTCCTGAGGAGTATCAGGTATTTAAGGATGCAGCTCTTTTGTCCACCCAGGTGGAGATGCAGGAGTGGGATAAGAGCATCGAGGAGGCGAAGAATATCGCCATCAACGACATGGGCGTGGAGTTTATTGAAACAGATGTGGACGCATTCAAACAGAAAGTTCTTCCCCTTCATGAGAAGATGTTAAAGGAGAATCCAAAGATTGCGGAGCTTTATGCTCATATCCAGGAAGCCAACGAGAAAGCGAAAGGAGGACAGTAGCGTGGAGACAATGCACAAGGTAAGAGCGGGAATCATGAAATTCCTGGGGATCGCCATTATTTTTCTGTTTGCCTTTATGACGGTCATTGGAACCTATCAGATCGTAACCCGTTATTTCTTTAACCGGCCAAGTACGGTGTCCGAGGAGCTTTTGACTTACGCCTTCACCTGGATGGCCCTTCTGGGATCCGCCTATGTGTTTGGAAAGCGGGATCATATGAGAATGGGATTTTTAGCGGATAAGATTTCAGGAAATGCCAAAAAGATCCTGGAGGTGTTTATTGACCTTTTAACCTTTGCCTTTGCAGGCGTGGTCATGGTATATGGCGGAATCTCCATTACCAAACTGACCATGATCCAGACAACGGCCTCCCTTCGTGTGCCTATGGGATATATTTATGTGATCGTGCCCATAACAGGCGTTATGATCATGCTGTTCAGCCTGATGAATGCAGCGGACATGCTGCACACGGATTTCAGTAAAAAGGAGGAAGCCGGAGAATGAATATAGCAGTAGCCTGCGGGTTAATCATCTTAGTACTTTTAGTGATCATGCTTCTTGCCGGTGTACCGATTGCGGTAGCTCTGGCTGTATCGTCTATCTGCGCCATCCTTCCTGTGCTGAACACAGGGGCGGCGGTGCTGACAGGAGCCCAGAGGATCTTTTCCGGTATCTCTGTGTTCAGCCTTTTAGCCATTCCATTTTTTATCCTGGCAGGAAACATTATGAATAAAGGCGGTATCGCAGTCCGCCTCATTAATTTTGCCAAGCTCTTTACGGGAAGCATCCCCGGAGCCTTGGCCCATACCAATGCAGTTGCAAACATGCTGTTCGGAGCCATCTCCGGTTCTGGTACGGCGGCAGCTTCCGCTATGGGTTCCATCATCGGGCCCATTGAGGAGGAGGAAGGATATGACCGTGATTTCTCTGCGGCGGCCAATATTGCCACCGCTCCAACGGGGCTTCTGATCCCTCCCAGCAATGTAATGATCACTTATTCCTTGGTCAGCGGAGGAACTTCCGTAGCGGCCCTGTTTATGGCAGGCTATATACCAGGAATTTTATGGGGCCTTGCCTGTATGGCGGTGATCTTCTATTTTGCAAAGAAAAAGGGATACCGCAGTACAAAGAAGTATACAAATAGTGAGAAGGTAAAGGTATTTTTCCAGGCGATCCCCTGCCTTTTAATGATCGTCATTGTAATCGGCGGCATTATCAGCGGTATCTTTACCGCTACAGAGGGAAGCGTGGTGGCTGTGGTCTACAGCCTGGTCCTGTCCCTGTTTTTCTATAAATCCATTAAGCTTTCCGAGCTTCCAAAGATCTTTTTGGACAGCGCTGAGATGACAGGCATCATTATCTTCCTGATCGGCGTCTCCAGCATCATGAGCTGGGTCATGGCGTTTACGGGAATCCCGACCGCTGTATCTGAGGCGATGTTAGGAATCAGCAACAACAGGTATGTGATCCTGTTTATCATCAATATCCTGCTGCTGATCATCGGAACTTTTATGGATATGACTCCGGCCTGCCTGATCTTTACACCTATTTTTCTTCCGATCTGCCAGGCTTTGGGAATGAATACGGTTCACTTTGGAATTATGATGATCTTCAATCTTTGTATCGGAACCATTACTCCCCCTGTGGGAACGACCCTGTTTGTGGGCGTAAAGGTGGGAAAGACAAAGATCGAAAATGTGATAAAGCCGCTTCTTCTGTATTTTGCAGCTATTTTTGCAGTGCTGCTTTTAGTATCGTATGTGCCGATCCTGTCCATGTGGCTTCCAAGCCTTCTGGGATACGTGTAGCGGAATGGTATATGTAATGGGTACGTGCAGTGAAGTGCTTCATGTAAAGAGGCACATGCAAACGGGAAGTTGCGCAGATCGATCAGGCAAAAGAAGATAATTGGAAAGACCGGCGCTGTCTCTGCGTTCGGTCTTTTGGCATGCAGGCAGAAAATCCAGTAAGAAAAGGAGAATAGAAGATGGCAGTAGTATTGATGAAAGCAGGGGCCTTTGTGGCAGTGATCCTTATGGGAAATCTGCTGCGCAGGGCCGGATATTTTAAAGAGGAGGATTTTTATGTCCTGTCAAAGATCGTACTGAAGATTACGCTGCCGGCCGCCATCGTGTCCAATTTTTCCGGTGCAGACATGAGGCCGTCCATGCTGGTTTTGACCCTTCTGGGGCTTCTGTCAGGTTTGATCCTGATCGGGACTGCTTTTGTTGTCAGTCTGGGAAAGGACAAGGAGGAGCAGGCCTTTAACATTGTAAACCTGCCGGGATATAACATTGGAAATTTTGCCATGCCTTTTACCCAAAGCTTTCTAGGGCCTGGGGGAGTGGTGGCAACCAGCCTGTTTGACACGGGAAACGCCTTTATCTGTCTGGGAGGATCCTACAGCCTGGCAGCTATGGTGAAGGAGAAAAAAGGGGGATTCCATATCCTGCCGATCTTAAAGACATTGGTAAGATCCGTTCCCTTTGATGCTTATATCATCATGACTGTTCTGTCGCTGCTTCACCTGAGCCTTCCCGCTCCCATTACCACCTTTGCAGGGATCGTCGCCAATGCCAATGCATTTTTGGCTATGCTGATGATCGGAGTGGGATTTAAGCTCACAGGGGATCGAAGTCAGATGGGACGGGTTGTTAAGATACTGGCGGCAAGATATTCGGTAGGTATTGTGCTTGCACTGGTATTTTATTTTCTTCTTCCCCTGCCGCTGGAGTACCGGCAGGCCCTCACTATCTTAGCGCTGAGTCCAATGGCTTCCGCAGCGCCCGCCTTTACAGGAACCCTGAAATCAGACATCGGCCTTTCGAGTGCAGTGAACTCACTGTCTGTGGTTATCAGTACAGTCCTCATCACGGTTACGCTTTTAATGATCCTATAATCCGTCAAAAGGCAATTATTTTCAGAAATGTGTATAGCTTTTGTCTGACAGGACATAATAGGAGTAGTAGCTCAGATATAGGTTGATCCATATGACTGGGCTGCTGCAGTGAGACGACACACCAAAGAGAAAAAATTAATACTTATCCTCCCCTTTTTAGTACCTCGTTTGCTTGCTTCGTGCAGCAGACGGGGTATTTTTTTGAGATTTATAAAAACAGCCATTGGAGGCAGAAGGATACCTGTCCCCAATGGCTGTTTTTCAGAGATCTTACTGTACCTTATTGACGAAGGACTCGCAGTCGGTACATTCCTTTTTGGTAGGATTCATCTCGTGGGTTCCCACTTTGATGGAGTCCAGAGTACAGTAATCTTCGGTCTGGGCGTTGTAGGCGCAGTTCTTGATGGTACACTTGATACATTCGTTCTTTCCGCTTACTCTCATGATAATACCTCCTTTAATTGAAATGCAGTTTGGATCAGCCAGGCTTTTACCTGCTGTTTCCAGAAAAATCCGAAAAGCAGCAAAGGCTTTTCAGGACGCTATAGTAGTATTTCCGGAAAAACAGAAAAAATGCGGGTCTTGCGCAAAAATGGGGAAACTCAAGCAAAATATATTTGAAAAAAATCGTATTTTGTTATATACTAAGCTGTACGGGCAGATATAGGCGGCTGCAGGACGATTTTATAAAAGATTGACAGAGTTTGACAGGAGCGGCAGCCGGAGCAGGGAAGCCTGGGGAACAGAAATAAAATAAAAAGGAAGGTTTTTACTATGGCATTATTAGAGACATGGAGAAATCTGGCTTACGGAGACGGCCTGGATGATAAAAAGAGAGAAGAACTGTGGGCTGGATATTTCCAGATCGAGAAGGGCATCTATGAGCAGATCCTTTCCAATCCAACGGAGGTGATCTCAGGAACCGTAAAGGGACTGGCCGAGAAGTACAATACAGAGATCCTTATTATGACTGGATTTTTGGATGGTATCAATGAGAGCTTAAAGGGATATGAAAACCCCATTGATACTATGGATGAGGATACTGAGGTTAAGATCGAGATCGATCCAGAGAAGCTGTACTATAATATGGTAGAGGCGAAGGCTAACTGGCTGTATGAG
>CABQJX010000071.1 GCA_902464595.1 uncultured Lachnoclostridium sp.
TAAGTCGGGGCTAATACTTAAAGTTTTTCGGGACATTTTCAAAAACGCTTGACACAAAAGAATTTGGGTAACAGCCACAGGAAGATTCAGGCAGGAAAATGGATTGAAAGCCTGTTTGTGCGCAGGCAATTTAAAAAAGAGTGAGCGCAGCAAATTTTGCTCACTCACTCTTTAAGGCTATTTTAACGGATCAGCATTCCTTTTAGAAGCATATGACTCTGCCTTTTTAACCTAATTACAATTTATAAGCAGGGATCACATACCCATTCCTGTCTCTTTTGGGGCTTCTGGGCATCTCCCATGCCTCATGATCCGTGTGGAGAAGCTGATGGGCCTTATGGCTGTTGGGCTTCTCAAAGAAATTATCATACAATGCTTTGATGTCAGGATTTTCATGAGAGTAGCGCAGTTTTGCCTGATCGTCCAGGAAGTAAAGGTTCTTTCCTCTCTCGTAAGCCATCTCAAAGCCGTCGTGGATGGGCTGTCCGCCGCCGCCTACACAGCCTCCCGGACAAGCCATGACCTCTACGAAATCATATTTCTTCTCACCTCTCTGGATCGCCTCAAGAAGCTTTCTTGTATTGCCCAGACCATTTACAACAGCGATGCGCAGGCGGATCCCCTTCAGCTCAAACTCTGCCTCTGTCAGATCGGTCTGCTGGGAAGTAGCCCGTACTACCTTAAAGGCGTCCGGAGGACAGTTCTCTCCCATAATGGTAAAGTAAGCGGTGCGCAGGGCTGCCTCCATAACGCCTCCTGTAGCGCCAAAGATCACTCCCGCGCCGGAGCCGTCATGGAACAGCCGATCCGGCTCTGCATCCTTCAGATTAGATGGAAGCAGATGGGCGGAGCGGATCATACGATCCAGCTCTCTGGTTGTGATAACACAGTCGGTGTCACGGCCTGCATACTCCTCATAAAAGAGTTCCATATTGCTCTCACCCTTTTTCGCCAGGCAAGGCATAACAGCCACGGAGAAAATATCCTCCGGCTTCTTTCCGATCTGCTGTGCAAAATAAGTCTTCATGACAGAACCAAACATCTGCATAGGAGACTTGGCAGAAGACAGCTGAGGAACCAGCTCTGGGAACTGGCTCTTGATAAACCGGATCCAGCCAGGGCAGCAGGAAGTAAACATAGGCTTATCTTTTAACTGGCCGCTGGTAAAGCGTTCAATAAACTCATTCGCCTCCTCCATAATGGTAAGGTCAGCAGAGAAGGTAGTATCAAACACATAGTCTGCGCCCATTTTCTTTAAAGCATCAAAAATCTTTTCAACCGTTGCTTCCTCTGGTTTTAAGCCCAGGGACTCTCCCCATGCAGCTCTGACGGCAGGAGCCACCTGAACGACTACCACCTTATTCGGATCTGCAATGGCTTCCCAAAGCTTCTCCGTATCATCCCGCTCCCTAAGAGCACCTACCGGACAGTGGGTGATACACTGGCCGCAGAGGGAACAATCTGCCTCGGAAATGGTGCGGCTTCCCGATACATTGACCGTGGAACGGGCGCCTGTGCCCTCAAAATCCCAGATATTCAAGCTCTGCACCTTATCGCAGATCTGGATACAGCGCATACACTTAATACATTTCTGGGAATCCCGGATCAGTGGGAAATTCTTATCCCAGGGCTGCTGTTCCAAACGCTCTCCAAATAAAGTATCCTGAATATTCAGATCATTTGCCAGGGTCTGAAGGGAACAGTTCCCGCTTCTGACACAGGTAGCACATTTGCAATCGTGCTGGGATAAGATCAGCTGAACCGTACGTTTGCGGTCCAGTCTTACCTTCGGGCTGTTGGTGTAAACCACCATTCCCTCCTCAACCACATTGTTGCAGGAGGTGATAAGGCGTTCCTTTCCCTCTACCTCCACAACACAGACACGGCAGGCAGCGATCTCGTTGATCTCTTTCAGGAAACACAGGTGGGGAATATAGATCCCCTCCTGAGCGGCGGCCTCCATAATGGTCGTCCCCTCCGCCGCAGTAACAGGGATATTGTCTATCGTCAGATTTACCATAATTTCTCACGACCTCCTTTAAATATTCCGAAACCAAAGTGATCGCACCGCAGGCAGCGCCCTGCCTCCTGGCATGCCGCCTTTTCGTTCATGCAGTTCTCGATGCCATCAAAATCATGAAGCCGTTCACAGGCCTCCCGCTCCGTCAGCTCGATCCTTCCACAGGCTGGATGATCGTCAATATTGGGATCCGGAACTTCCACGTCACATGTGATCTCGTGATGGAATCCAAGGTATTCATCGATATTGGCAGCCATTACCTTCGCAGCAGCTACTGCCTTGATCACAGTAGCCGGCCCGGAGGCACAGTCTCCGCCGGCAAACACACCGGGGATTCCTGCAAATCCGCCGTTTGGAAGAGTGACGATCTTGCCGCGCTCTACAGGGATGCCTGATTCCTCGTAGTGCTTTGTCTCAATATTCTGGCCGATAGCTACGATCAGGGTATCGCAGGGGATCAGCTCATCTGGCTCGCCTGTTGGAACAACGAAGGCACGCCCGTCCTTAATACGGGAGATCATCTGCGGGGTTACCCAGATGCCTTTTAACTTGCCGTCCTCAATTTCCAGTCTGGCCGGCGCTTTAAGGGTCATCATTTCTACACCTTCTGCCATTGCACCCTCTACCTCAGCGGGAAGAGCGGTCATGTCAGCGGTCCTTCTTCTGTATACGCAGCTTACCTTCTTTGCTCCCAGACGCACAGAGGTGCGGACCGCATCCATTGCCACGTTTCCGCCTCCAATGACAGCCACATTCTGTCCTTTCAGGTCAGCTCCCTCTCCCATTCCCACATTTCTCAGGAAATATACAGCGGAGATAACGCCCTCATTGTCCTCACCCTCTAATCCCAGCTTCTTATCTGTGGAAGCACCCACAGTGATCAGAACCGCGTCGTAGTTTTTCCTCAGCTCATCCAGCTTGACATCCTGTCCTACCTTGATGCCGTATTTTACCTCAACACCGGTCTCCAGGATCGCCTCGATGTCCTCGTCCAGGCGGTCTTTCGGCAAGCGGTAGTTCGGGATTCCGTAACGAAGCATACCGCCCAGCTTCGGAAGCATCTCATATACGGTTACCTGATGGCCCATGAGCTGGAGATAATAGGCAGCAGAAAGACCGGAGGGCCCGCCTCCTACCACGGCGATCTTCTTTCCTGTAGAGGGACCGCATAAAGGCGCAGGAACTTTGCCTGCAAAATCAGCTGCTACCCGTTTTAAGCCGCGGATATTGATGGCATCGTCCACCATGTTGCGGCGGCAGCGCTCCTCACATGGATGCTCACAGATAAAACCGCAGGTGGTCGGGAATGGATTGTCTTTGCGGATCAGACGGATCGCATCCGCATATCTCCCCTCCCGCACCAGGGCTATGTAACCTGGAATATCCACATGGGCGGGACACAGGGCCACACAGGGAACTGGCTGGGTGGTCATACAGGTACAGCGGCCATTTTCCACATGCTCCTCATAATCAGAACGGCAGTTCTTAATGCTCCGGTAGACCATGCGGGCTGCCTCATATCCGATGGCACAGTCCGCTGTCTCCATAATCGCCTTTGATGTATCCTCAATCAGGTTCAGCGTATCCATGGTCGCATCTCCATTCAGCACATCCGTGAGAAGATGCTTTAACTGTAAAAGCCCGACTCTGCAGGGCACACATTTACCGCAGGTCTGGGAATGGCACATTTCAATAAATGCGCGGGTAATATCTACGGGACATAGCCCTGGCGGGCTTGCCACGATCCGGTGTTCCAGATTTTTGTATAAATCCTCCACCACAAGCTGAGCTCTACTCGGCGCTAATATCTCAAGTCTGCTCATAAAATTCCCCTCCAAATTCGTCGATCACAAGGATCCTGGATTGTACGTAGAAAAGTACATTACGTATCAGTACATTGTACAATAATGTCATTTATATATCAAGAAATGTTTTTTATTTGTCAAAGTTTTTTTCTGTTTTGGGAGATTTATAAAGCGCATTAATAAAAATTGATAAAAATGCCAAATAAATATCATATATCCATGTAATCTATTGCAAATAGCGCAAACCCGTTTTTATTTATTGTGTCGAATCTTCACAATTATTGACAGAATCTTCACAATAATAGAAAGACATTGAGTTTTCTTTTCTCCTCTGTTAAAATAAGCCCAGAATGAAAGAGGTGTGTCTATGGACGAAATGAAGGATCTGGATATGAATAAAGCAAAACCTTACGGAAAAGCCATTAATAAAAAAAGCCAAAACGCTCATCTGACTGCGCTGTGGCTTTTAGCCTCCCTGCCTCTGGCCATCCTCATCTATCTTATGATGGAGATCCGCTATCTGGGTATGGAGCATCCCTTCCAGCCCCAAAACTTTGCCGCCGTCCTTGGTCTTTCTGTCCTGTCCTGTTTGATCCACTGCGCTAAGAACAAACATACGCCCGGATACATCAGGCAGCTGATCCTTGGCCCTTCCATAAGCCGGATCGGATACATGGACTGGCTGCGTGTCTTAGCTGTGGCCCTGGTGATCCTGGTCCATGTGCTGGAAGGTGCTTACCCTGCCCTTCCCCCGGACTCCCTTTCACGTCACATTATGGCCGGAACTGCCGGTCTTGGCCTTTCCTGTAACCTGCTGTTTCTCATGCTCAGCGGGGCGCTGCTGTTAGGCGGCAAAGAAGAACCCCTGTCCCGCTTCTATTCACGGCGGTTTCTCCGGGTTGCCCTTCCCTGCTTTGCTTATTATGTTCTCTATACTTTTTACTCCAACGGAATCTCTGCTTTGGTTCCCGGAAACTGGATCCATCTCATACGTGGTTTTCTTTCAGGAGGAAATGGGGATACCCCTCACTTCTGGCTGGTTTACGTGATACTTCTGTGCTATCTGGCAAGCCCATTTTTCCAGGTCATGGTAAAACATATGACAACAGCCATGCTGGAGGGACTGATCCTTGTCATCTTTCTCCTGCATGGCCTTTATACTTACGGCCCTCTGGCCGGTTTTATCCTTCCTGATACCACATTTCTGGCATCCTGGGAATCTATTTTCCTGTTAGGCTATTATTGTACAACGGACCAGGCTATGAAACGGTATCCTCTGTTTTTGACCGCCGGCGGATTATCCGCCCTGCTCATTCTCTGGACAAATTTTATCTCAGAGGGCTTTGGCCCGTTCCTGTACAACAATGCCCTGCCTCAGATGTTTTTAGCCTGTGCCCTATTCCTGTTTTTCAGAAAGCATGGAAAACAAAGCTTTGTCCGGCTTCCTGCTATCCTGGCTCCCATTTCCAAATACAGCTTTTCCATTCTCCTGATCCACTGGCTGTCCCTCCACCGGATCATAGGAAATGTATTTGGCATAAACGGCCTGTCCTTTGGCATAGGAGGCGGAATTTTGCTCACCTTCCTCCTCACTCTGGCCATCAGCCTTTTTATCGCCCTGATTTATGACAACACCGTCATTTTATGCCTCAACAGCATATTGGGGCATAAAAGCAGGAAATAAACGCTGCCGGATCGTTCTGCGCCAGGCGGTTATATGCTCCATGTTACTCCATGGGAAATTTCATCCCCCACTGCTCTCTCAGCTGATCCATCCAGTTCATCATGCGCAGGGTCTCCTCATGAGGCATTTCAGGGCATTCAAGCTCCCCTGCCTCGATGGCCCTGATACACGCTTCCACCTCATATTCATATCCGCTGATCTGCTTTGGACGGTCATAGGAAGCCGTCCGCTTCCTTGTCTCATCGTAAACCTTAAAGCCCTCGCAGTTATTGATATTTTCTACCTCAATGAATCCCTTTGTACCGTAGATCACTCCTCTGCGGTCGCTGAGCCCTACGGCACTGCTGTTAAGGACAGCCATTCTTCCGTCCCGATACACCAATGTTATGCTGTTTTGTGCATCTACACCTGTATCCATCATCACAGCCGTTCCTGTAATACTCTCAATCTCATCTTCCAAAACCATGGACGCAAAATTTAAAGGATAGATTCCTACGTCCATGAGTGCCCCGCCTGCCAGCTCCGGCCGCTGGATCCTCTCTTTCCAACTGATGAGATAGCCCAGGTTTGCTGTAACCATCTGAGGCACGCCGATGGCTCCTGAGGCGATGACTTGATCCAGTGTCTTTCTCATGGGCATATATCGGGTCCAGATGGCCTCTGTAAGGAGAAGATTCCGTTCCTTTGCCATAGCCAGCACCTCCCTGGCCTGTTTTTCATTGACGGTAAAGGATTTCTCGCACAGCACATGCTTTCCATGCTCCAGACACAGCTTGATGTGCTCATAATGGTGGGAATGGGGTGTAGCGATATACACCAGCTCTACCTGGGGATCCTTTACCATTTCTTCATAAGATCCATAAGCCTGTTCAACGCCGTACTCCTTTGCAAATGCCTCTGCCCGGTCATGATCCCTGGCCGCTACGGCATAATTTTTTGCCTGATCCATTTCACGTATCGTTGCCGCCATCGTCCCTGCAATTCGTCCGGCTCCCAAAATTCCTATTTTCATTTTCAATCTTTTCCTCCTACTGTCTTCTATGCTGGATTCTCTGTACTTTGATTCCCTATCCTTCGATTCCCTATATCTTGATTCCCTATCCTTTAGAGTATTTTAGAGCACTCTCTGTGCCTTATAGCCTCTGCTCCCTTTGCTCCCGCTCTAACGGCCCGTCTGTCACCACATGGATGTGGCGGTAAGGAATTGATATTCCTTCCCGTTCAAAATTCGCCTTCAGCAAACGCCGTATATCGCTGCATGCAGTAAAATTATCGTCCAGCGTCCTGGTCCATACCGTAGATTTTAGGATAATCCCATCGTCTGCCAGCGCCTTTACCATCACGCTGACCTTGGCTCCCTCTGAAGGGTCAGGCCGTATATCCACTACCAGAGGATGGCCTTCAATGGTCTCCTTCATCACCTCAATGGCCTTTTCCAGATCACTCTCATAGCTGACGGAAACCTCCATATAGTTTCCGATATAGTCACTGGTATAATTGCTGTTTTCCACGATCGCCTTGTTGATCACGCTGTTGGGGATGATCATTCGGCTGTTGTGGTAGGTACGGATCACCGTATGGCGCACCGTCATATCCTCCACGATCCCAGAGATCCCTAAGGTACTGATATTTACTTTTTCTCCCAAATTAAAGGGCCTGGACCAGCTGAGCATCACCCCGCTGATCACATCTGCCAAAACCTGCTGAGCTGCAAAACCCACCACCGCTACCAGCAGGGAAGAACTGGTCAGCAGGGTTGCGCTGAGAGCCTTTGTCGTAGTAAACAGACCGCTGATGCAGATGATCGCCATAATGGTAAGGATAACCTTAGACATACTGCGGAGAAATTTAATATGGATCTGTTCCTTTCGCTTCAAAATAATCCCAAATATCTTGTTCAGCCCTACAATGCCTGCGCTCCATAAAACAGCGATCACTGCAATTTTGATCAACAATATCTGCATAGGCATCTGCCTCCTCTTTCCCTATCGATATATTTAAAATCCCTCATCAAAAGCCGTGTCAAACCATTCCATACAGGCTGTGTGCCATCGCTCCCACGCTTCCTGATGCTCCCGGCACAGGTCTGGGAGCCCTGTTTTCCACCCCTCCGGATCACAGGAACCCCAAAATTCCTGACTGCCCTCATATGCTTCCTTCTTCTCCCTGATCCGTTCTTCCAGCAATTCCAGGATCTTCTCCTGCTTTTTAAGTTCCTCTCTGGCCAGCCGTATTTTCCAGTCCCTGTAGGCCTCCTCCTCAGGGATCTCCCTGAGGGAATGGCGTTCCGCCCTGGGAACAGCCCTCAGCCCTGCGATCAGCGCCTGTTCCTCTGCCCGGATCCTGGCTCCCATCGGGATCCCTTCCTCCTCCCGCTTCCTGCGCTCTAAATAATGCTCATAGCCGAAGGGGTAATAGAGGGCTGACTGCCCTTCAAAAACCAGCACAGAATCTGCCACCTGACGGATAAAGTACCGGTCATGGGATACGAACAGAATGGTTCCTGTGTAAGCCCGGAATGCAGCCTCCAGCCTTTCCCTGGACTGTATATCCATGTGATTGGTGGGCTCATCTAAGATAAGGAAATTGGGATGGCTCTCCAAAAGGCAGGCTAACACCAGTCTGGATCTTTCACCTCCTGACAACGAACTTACCTTTTTCGCCCCATCCCTCCCCCGAAACAGATACGCCCCCAGCATAGAACGGGCCTCCTGGTCTGTGAAAGCGGGAAATAAATCTTTTACATAGTCAACGACTGTCTTTTCCGACTGAATGGCTGCGCTTTGCTGATCGAAATATCCCATCGTCACCTGATTTCCCAGGAAAAAGCTTCCTTCCAAAGCCGGAAGATAACCGGCTATAGTCTTTAAAAAGGTGGTTTTTCCAGCCCCATTCGCCCCCAAAAGCCCGATCTTCTGTCCTCGCTTGATCCGCATCGTCAGCTCCAAAAGAGGATGGGCATATCCTATCTTCAGATGTTCACACGTAAATACCCACTTGCTTCCGGGAACTGCCGGATCTATGTTTCTGAGGAACATGGAAATCTCCTCACCGTCCGGCTTCTCCACCGGTTCCATCCGCTCTATGATCTTTCGCTTAGACCGGGCAAAGGCCGCCTTTTTGGGCTTGTGTTTAAACCGCTCCACCAGCCCCTCTAATCTCTTGATCTCCTCCTGCTGCCGCTCATATGCCTTTTCCTGCTGTTTCAGCTGTCTTACTTTTTCTTCCCGGTAGCGGGTATAATTTCCTGAAAACCGTTTCAGCTGTTTTCCTGAAAGCTCATAGATCACATCCACCGTCTGATCCAGGAAAAAGCGGTCATGGGATACGATCACCGCCCCCTTTGGATACTGTCTCATATAGGATTCCAGCCACTGAACCGTCTCCAGATCCAGATGGTTGGTCGGCTCGTCCAAAAGAAGGAGATCCGGCTTCTGCAACAGCAGCCGGATAAAGGCGATCTTAGTTCGTTCTCCTCCTGAAAACTGGTTCAGCTTTTTTTTCTTATCTTCTTTTGGAAACCCAAATCCGGTAAAAAGGGTATCATACTCCCGCTCATAGTCGAACCGCTCCCGGTCAAAGGTGTCCCTGGCCGGGCAGGAAGAAAACAACTCCTCCTCTACAGTACGGGTTTCATCCTCAAAGGCCTGCTGAGACAGCATCCCTATGGTAAGCTGGCGGGAGGAAGAAATTCCCGATCCCTTACGTCGGTCATCCCGGTCTAAAGACAACTCTCCTGCGATCAACCGCAAAAGAGTTGTCTTTCCCGCCCCATTTTTTCCAACAATTCCTATTTTTTCATTTCCCCGAACCTCAAAATCAATGTGGGAAAGGATCATCTCCCCTCCCACTGATACCGTACCATCTGAAATCTGGTATAACATAACTCTTTTTACAACTCCCTGCCATTTCATCTCTGGCTTTTCTCACTGTTTCCAGCCTATTTCTTTTTTTCTCTGTCGTTAAAGGCCTTGAGAACGGTCTGCGCCGGGTAACAATAGGCGTAGATACAGCTTTTCATCAGATCCTCCTCTTTTTTGCTGCGGCATACGCTGAGGATCATTTCCTTCTCATCTGCCTGCAAATATGCTTCCCCGCTGCTCCCGATCTCCCGTACTTCCTTATAGATCCGGTATTTCCGGTAGGATTCCGGCCCTTTAAAATATTTTGCCTTTACCGGCTCCGGAACAATGTTTAACTTATACTTTTCCGACATCCTTGCAAGAATGTTATGAATCTTCTCACAGTTTTCTCTGGTAGCGTCCATTTCAGGCATACAGCACAAATAGTTCATCTTTCTTATATCTCTTTCTCTCTTATCGTTTGTTTCTTTGTCTTATCCTGCGCTTCTCTGTATCTTGGCAAACTGCAGGTGATTTTATTATCGCAGATTTTGGGCGCAGATGCAAGACGAATGTACTTCTTGATGTTCTACAAAACATATGTTTCTAAGTAAAACGCCAAAAACAGAGCGCCGGAAAAATCATTTCCCAGTGCTCTGTCTTTCACTTCCTATCTTTATCCCATCTGTTTCCAGCATTAGGTGATCGGCGCAGGATTAAAAATGCACATATCGTTGTGGAAACCATACTGATCGCTGTAAGGCACTTTTTTGCCGCTGGCTACGTCCAGGATCATCTCAAAAATTTCTGTTCCCACCTCTGCTATGGTGGCTTCTCCTGTGGCTACTGCCCCTGCGGAAATATCAATCAGGTCAAACCAGTGATCCTTCATTTCTTTTCTGCTGCATACCTTAATGACAGGACAGATGTCAAGTCCGTAAGGAGTCCCCCGGCCCGTCATAAAAACTTGAAGGCCAATCCCGCTGGCCACCTGGCTGGGGCCGCAGACAATATCGCTGGCAGGAGTTGCCCCATAGATCAAGCCATGCTTTGTTGGCTTTTCAGCCGGGGAAAGAACCTCCTCAATGGGGCTGGTTCCGCTTTTTGCAATGCTTCCCATGGCTTTCTCTACAATATTGGCAAGTCCCCCCTGTTTATTTCCTGGAGTAGGATTGGCATCCCGGCCCACGCCCCCCTCTGCCAGGTAATTATCATACCACTTCATCTCCTCTGCCAGCCGGTCCCTTGTCTTTTGATCCCGGCATCGGGCTGCCAGCATGTGGACTCCGTCCCGCACCTCTGTCACCTCGCTGAACATAACCGTAGCGCCGCCCCGCACCAGCATATCCGCAGCGTACCCTGCACTTGGATTCGCGGAAATACCGGAAAAAGCATCGCTTCCTCCGCACTGCATTCCAATAAACAGCTGGCTTAAAGGAAGCTCCTCCCTATGCCGCCGATTCAGCCGCTCCAGCTTTTTCTCTGCCATCTGAAGGATAGCCTCCATCATAGCATCGTGGCCATGGTAATCCTGAAGGGTCAGCACATTCTCCGGCGTAATGTCCTCCGGAGGCAGCACCCTGTCGTAAGTCAGCTTTTCACACCCCAATCCTACTACCATGATCTCGCCTCCGAAATTGGGATGGCGGATCACATTGGTAATAGCCCTTATAGGAATGACAGCCATTGGAGCATTGATCGCCACACCGCAGCCGTAGGGATGGGTCACTGCCACCACCCCATCCACATTAGGATATTTGGGAAGGAGCTCTCTCTTGATCCGCTCCACCGCTATCTTTACAACTCCTGCCGCACACTGGACTGTGGTCACAATACCCAAAAGATTTCTGGTTCCTGCAGGGCCATTTTCATTCCGATACCCCATCCATGTGGTGCGCACCGGTTTTGGCAGATCCTTGGCGCTTACCAGGTTCGTCCCGTATTCCATATTATCTAAAGACGGGCTTTCCGGCAGTGTAAGCATATGCTCATTGATCCAATCCCCTTTTTTGATCGGGTCAATGGCATATCCCAAGGTAACGCCATACCGCACGATCTCTCCTCCCGCCGGAATATCGCACAGAGCGATCTTATGAGCCTGGGGAATATCCTGGTTCACAGTCAGACCTTCCATAATGGAAGTCCCCGCAGCAATATCCTGAACCGCCACCACAACATTGTCCTGCTCTTTTATCTTAACATACAAACGGGCCATACTGCCTCCTCCTCGCTTTTCTGTAAACATAGCTTTATTATAAGGCCGGAATACTCGTAAGTAAAATTAAATAAAATTAGGTTAGACTTAGTTTTTCTATGAGCAAAAAAATCACAAAAGATCTTCAAATTTTGCAAAATTATTCTGAATCTCCACAGGACCTCCCACATATCCATTGTTATAAATTTCCACATTAATCCCTGGAAGGAAGTCAGAAGCGTTTTTTGTCTTGTCCAATTTCAGCCACTCACTATAGGCCATCATAGCAGCTCCTGTTCCTTTCTGTTCATCGTGAACCACTCCTTCCCTGAGATAATATGCTACACTTCCATCTCTGTGAAAATTTCCGTCAGGACCTAATCCTGCCCCTACACACATTCCGCCTAGCTCTAATACTCTATTTTTAATCTGGAACATCCTTGTTTCCAACGAAATGAGAATTTCTTCTCCCTTTGTCCGGTAGCTTTCGTCGAACACGCCCAGACGGCATCCTTTCAAAATAGAATATGCTACCATACTTGACGAGGACGTTTCAAGATAATTTCCTTTTTCATTCGGGAGGGCAGTCAGCTGGAAAAATAATCCGCTTTCCTGATCCTGATGCAACAGCATACCATCAATGGCCTCACGCCAAAGCATCTCTAGCTCTTCTCTATATTCTTTACACGTCTCTGGCAGCAGTTCACGACAGTCCGCCAAAGCCATTAGATACCAGCCCATTGACCTGGACCAAAAATTAGGAGAAAGTCCCGTTTCTTTATTCGCCCAAAACATCTCCTTTCTCTCATCAAATGCATGATAGTACAGCTTTTCTTTTTCATCATAAAGAAATTTCCTGACATTTCGGAACTGCTTTATCACATCTTCATAGTTTGTTCCAGCTCCAAACATATTTTCATACATCAGATAAAAAGGCAGTCCCATATAGAGGCCATCCAGCCAAATCTGATATGGATATATCTTTTTATGCCAAAAATTCCCACACTCTGTCCTGGGCTGGCTTCTCAGTTGGCTCATAAGAAGATCTGCTGCCTTTCGATACTTTTCTATCCCTGTTTTTCTATATAAAGGAAAAAGGACACGCCCAGAAGGGATTTTGTCAATATTATATTCCTTTGGATCATAATACATAATCCCATCTTCTTTTACATAGCGGTCAATAAAGTTTTTGATGCTCTCGAAATAAAATTCATCTCCCGTTGCCTCATACATAGCCTGAGCGCCAATCAAAACACAGCCATCCTCATAATTCCAGCATTCCCTGTCCAATTGATTAAACCCGTTCATATAATTCCTGATGTACCGTTCAAATAACATCGTTTCCATCTCCTTTTCTTTCATCCACATTATGAATTTCTATGGCTTTTCCCTCCTGCCCTTTTATTATGACATCGGAAATCTCCAGTTTTTTTACATTATTGATATAGATCCCTCTGCGGCAGCAAGGTTCTATATCATCCATCATTGCCGCATAGTCAGGTACTGCATTTTCTGCGAAATCTACATATATATGCTCCATCTTCAAATGTTTTATTTTTTCCTCCGGGAGCCCATAAATAAAAGCTGCCGCCACATGACAATTTTTTGCCTGGATATTGGTAATACTCAAACTTCCTGCAGCAGGGGTTCTCTCATCTACTGGATATGGCTTTTTACTCTGAGCATAATCAGAATGGCCATCTGGATCACAGCGATTATAGAATGAATTAAAAACAAAGGGAGTAAGCACGCCGTCCATAAAAACGTTGTCAAATATAATCTGATCCAGACTTGCAGCCCGTCCGCGTCCGCGCCGTGTTTTCACCCTTAGTCCACGGTCAGTGTCCTCAAAGAGACAGTCTCTGCATACAAGATTTCGGATCCCTGCGGCAAGCTCGCTTCCGAGAGTCACTCCTCCATGTCCGCGGCGCATACGGCATTGGCGGATTTCGATGTTTTCAGAGGGTTTCTTATACTGATTCGCCATATAATACTTTCCTGACTTCACGGCAATGCAGTCATCTCCCAGAGAAAAATCAATCCCTACTGCCTCCAGCCCGTTTACAGACTCCGGATCCATCCCGTCCGTATTGGGTGAGTCACTTGGATTGAGTACCTTCAAATCAATCCAGCGGGTATGATCGGAAAAATAGGGATGAAGATTCCAAGCAGGGCTATTCTGCACTGTTATCCCCTGAACGGTAATATGGTCACAATGATTTAGAAAGATCATTCTCGGACGGAATGCTCCCCCTGTCTTTTCCCGTCCTGTCCCGGACCACCAATTCTCCTTTGACGCATTTCCATCAATCGTTCCTTCCCCCATTATAACTACATTAGATACATGGATTCCCGTGATGATTGAGGCAAACATATCCAAGGGATTTCCCTCCCATGTT
>CABQJX010000072.1 GCA_902464595.1 uncultured Lachnoclostridium sp.
TTATTTGGAAGTCGGTCCTGCCGGGAACCATTGACACGGACAAAGGGAACCTCCTCCATCACCCGATCCATGAGATAGTCACGGAGCTCTGTCTCCTTTTTGGCCCGTTCTTCTAATGTAGCCATGGCTAACTCCACGGCCTTTCCATATCCCACAATGCCCGGAACATTTTCTGTACCGGCCCTCCGCTTCCTCTCCTGGGCTCCGCCGTGGATAAAGGAACGGATCTTCACACCTGTGCGTATATAGAGGAAGCCGATCCCCTTAGGACCTTTTAGCTTGTGTCCACTGGAACTGAGCATATCAATATGATACTCGTCTACATTGATGGGTACATGGGCGAAAGCCTGTACCGCATCCGTATGGAATAAAATTCCTTTTTCCTTTGCCAGCGCTCCAATTTCCCGAATTGGCTGGATTGTGCCGATCTCATTGTTGGCAAACATAACAGAGATCAAGATGGTATCCGGCCGGATCGCTTTTTTTAACGTGTCCAGCCGAACCCGTCCGCTCTCATCCACATCCAGATAGGTAACCTCAAACCCTCTCTGCTCCAGATACTGACAGGTATGGAGAATGGCATGGTGCTCGATCTTCGTGGTGATAATATGCTTTCCCTTGGAGCTGTAGGCTTCCGCTGTGGCAATGAGAGCCCAATTATCTGCCTCACTCCCCCCAGCAGTGAAATAAATCTCGTTTGTCCTGGCCCCCAGGGCAGAGGCTATGGTCTCCCTGGCGTGAGCCACCGCTTTTTTGCTGTTAGCAGAAAAATCATATACCGAAGAAGGGTTCCCGTAATATTCTGTAAAATAAGGAAGCATAGCCTCCACCACCTCAGGATGTGTCTTTGTGGTAGCTGCATTGTCCAAATAGATCATCTGTTTCATATTATAAATCCGCCTTTCTGTAGAAGTAAAGTTAAAAGCTTCATCTACTGATGCTACTATACCATAGTATTCCTATAAATTCAATAGGAATACTATTATTTAAAAAATCTTTATTTTCCAAAAAAATGAGGGAATCGCAACATGGGATTTTTATGCCAGACACAGTACGCTATATAATAAGCGAAGTACTATAATCGGCAGAATTACCGCATTTTACGACACCCTCATGGAGCCATTTAAATAAATTAATACAAAGGATACATAATCTGCGCTGTAACTGCGCATGTAATAATAGATAAGATCATATAGGGAACTGTAAATTTCAATACTTTCACTGGATTATATCCCCCCGCTGCAAATGCTACCGCAGCCTCTCCAGAACCAGAAGGAAATCCAACTGCAAACATATTGGCAGTTCCAATGATCAGAACTACTCCTCTCGGATCCCATCCACCAGCGAGAGCAATGGAAGCCGCAATGGGAATCAACACAGTCTGAGTTGCCATATTGGAAAGGAAGGTGGTCATAATAACCGTAGCGGCAGAAAATACTATCATAACCATCATGGAACTTGGATTTCCTCCCAGAAACTTCAATACCAAGCTGCCAATCGCATCGCCTGCACCGGATTTTCCTAACGCATCTGCCACAACCAGAACACCTGCAATCATCCATACCATATCTGCAGTCATCGCCTTTACTGCTTCGTCTACCTTTAAAACTTTTCCATAGATCATGGCTAAGACGCCAAAAGCCGGGGCAATGTAAAGCATATTTCCAGTCCACTGATTCAGGATCATAAGAAGCATGACCACTGCAAATACAATGTATACATATATCTCTTTTCCCTTGGAGAGAAGCTCTGTCTTTTTCGCTTCTTTAAGCGCCGCCTGGTTCAATCCTTCTTCCCTCGGCATCAACTTCCATGCAAAAATGCAATAGAGAGTCAGAACAACGATACATGGAACTGCAAAGAAAAAGGGATCCAGCATAGTCAAAGCATACTGAGCATCGGGATAGATTCCCTCATATAAGCCATTCAGAGTGGCGAAGGTTGCCGCCCCCATTCCAATTGGGAACTTAAATTTCCAGGCACAGAGTACTCCGAGGAGAGGAAGGAGAAGGCGTTTAGCGGTAATATCCCCGGTATCGCCTAGTGTCATAAGGAATACCACCATAATCGTAATCACAGCAGTAGATGGGATAAACTGTGCAAACACAGCGCCTACCAAATAAAAGATGACAACCAATAGGATCCCCCGTTTTCCCTTCATTGCCTCCATCATACTACTAATCCGTGCCACCAGACTTGTCTTTGTTAGGACAGAACTCAAAGCCAGCATGGGCGCAATGAGCACTACAATCTTATTTCCAAATCCACTGAAAGCCGCCTGCAGATCCACAACGCCTGTAGCTGCCAGAAGAGCACAGCATGTCATCGTAGTTACTCCAAAGGGAACCTTGTGCCAGATAAACATCACCATCATAAACAGCGTTACCGCCAACACAATATACATTTCCATAACAAATCTCCTATCTATAACAGCCATTTATCTAACTGGCTGCTGATTCACAATATCACTTGTCCTAAATCCAACCTTTCTTTAACCCTTTCTTTTATTTCATCAGGGCCTTTACCTGTCTTACCCGTTCCGTGATAAAATCAGCCCAGATAGTATCATCCAGATAGGGCTGGCTCTCATCTGTATATTGCCCTGCCCGATCTACAATTTCAATTTGATTGGGATGGCTTGGAAGAGCAATATCAACATGGATGTTCTTTATCTTCTCGCTGTCTTCCAAAAAACGCTCTCTGAGATCTGGTGTCAGATATTTGCTGGTGGAATAATACTGGTCATTCATGGTATTGGCTCCTACCCCGCCATGCATTCCCACAACATAGGTATGACCATTAGCTGAATTGGTCACTTCCCAGAAAAAACTGGTACAGCCAATGGTATGCCCCGGAGTCAGCATTGTTTTTATGGAAATATTTCCCAGTTTAATCGGTTCGTCATCGCTGAAAAAACGATCTGCTTCAAACATCTGGGGATGGGAATCAGGATCCAGTACCATAGTTTCCTCTGGACAGGCTTTAAAAAATTCATAATCCTCTTTAGAAATATAAAGCTCTGCTCCTGTCAGCTCCTTCATAGCCGCCGCTGCCCCACAATGGTCAAAGTGAGCATGGCTGATCAAAATTTTTTTAATATCCTTCAGATGAAATCCCAGACGGTAAATAGAATCTACCAGAAGATACAAGCTTTCCGGAATCGCTGTATCAATGAGGATCAATCCATCTCCTGTGTCGATCAGATAGCAGCCCACCCAAGTCTGGCCTGCTACATACCAGGTCTGAGGAGCTACCTGAAATGGCTCTACTCTCAGTTTCCATGGCTCGTAAGCTAATGTTTTTACCGGATCCGTGGTTGGTTTTGTACAACGAAATGACATATATTTTATCTCCTTTGTCTTATTTTTTCTTTTCTTTCTTGCAGTTTTTGTATGATTTGATTATAATTGTTCATATATCTTATTTCAACTTATTGATTTTTATATTTTATCTTAAATATTTTAAGTTTATATTCGTCTATTTGTCAAAAACACAAAATACAAAGGAGATTTCACATGGATTTACGTCAAATTGAAAACATCATTGCCATTGAACGGGAACAGAGCATTTCAAAGGCGGCAGAAAAACTGTTTCTCACCCAATCTGCCTTGAACCAACAGCTGCTCCGTCTGGAAAAGGAGCTGGGACTTCCTCTTTTTGAACGGCGCAATCACTCTATGATCCCTACCTTTGCTGGAAAAATCTATTTGGCCACCGCTCACCGAATGTTAGATATGAAATCAGAGACTTATAAAATCTTATGTGACATATTGGATGAAACATCAGGAGAAATCTCTGTAACCTATTCTCCAGAACGGGGCTCCCTCATGTTTTCTGAGATTTTCCCTATCTTTCATCGAAAATATCCCAATGTAACCTTCCATATCCAAGAAGCTCATGCTAAAAAAATGGAAAACCTGGTCCTAACAAAGGAGGTCACTCTAGCCTGCTTTGCCTACCAGAATGATCAGATCAATCCTTTACTGGATCATATTGATACAAAAAAAGAACTGATGGTCTTAGGAGTCCCTGAAAGCCATCCTCTGGCTCATCTGGCCGGGCCTGAAAGCTATAAAACCCTTCCTGAGATTGACCTGTCCCTATTTAAAAATGAGCCTTTTGCACTGATCTCCCGACTGACCCGTATGCGGGATATGGCAGATCTTGCTTTCCGTCATGCAGGCTTTTCCCCAAAAATCCTCTTTGAATCCTCCAACACATACACGGCAGTAAATATGGTAAAGAATCAGGTATGTTCCGCTTTCTTTCCTCAGTCCTATGTAGATCCTCTTGCCCCTATCGTCTATTTTACCGCGGTTCCCCGACAGTCCTGGCAGCAGTGTGTTGCCTATTTAAAGGGAAGCTATCTCACAAAGCCGGAGAAGTTTTTTATACAACTGGTAAAAGCATATGGAGATGGCACGCTCTCCCACATCATGCAGACCCTTCCGCTGTGATCTGCTTGCACAAAAAAAGACAGCATCGCGCTGCCCTATTGGGAAACTGTTCGATGCTGTCTTTTTCGTTTTTACTCCTGCACGTCCTTTTTTAAGAATCCGAGGATCACGCAGCCTGCTAAGGAGCCGATCACCACCGCTGCCAGGTACATCACCGGGTTTCCGATGGTTGGCAGGACAAAGATTCCGCCGTGAGGCGCTCTCAGGGTGCACCCAAAGGCCATGGAAAGCCCTCCGGCCAAAGCAGAGCCAAAGATACAGGATGGGATCACACGAAGGGGATCCTGAGCCGCAAAGGGAATGGCTCCTTCAGAGATAAAGGAGAATCCCATTACGTAATTGACAATACCTGACTGACGCTCTTTTTCTGTAAATTTTTTCTTAAAGAAGGTAGTGCACAGTGCAATGGCAAGAGGCGGAACCATTCCCCCGGCCATAACGGCTGCCATTACTTCAAAATTTCCCTCTGCCAGCTGTGCGGTTCCAAACACATAAGCTGCCTTGTTGAAAGGGCCGCCCATATCAATGGACATCATTCCGCCTAATACCATTCCCAGAACAAGACGGCTGGTTCCGCCCATCCCATTAAGGAACCCGGTAAGTCCATTGTTGATCATTCCCATATAAGGATTGATGAAGGTGGTCAGTACAGCTGCCAAAAAGATTCCGATAACCGGATAAAGGAGCACTGGCTTGATTCCCTCCAAGGACTTGGGCAGCTTGGAAAAGAGCTTTTTAAGCCCTACTACCAGGTAACCTCCTGCGAAACCTGCAAAGAGAGCGCCCAAAAATCCTGCATTCACATCTCCTCCGCCCGGATTGGCAAAGGTGGATCCCATCTTTGCGATCATGCCAGCCACAAGACCCACAGCAAGTCCGGGACGGTCTGCAATGCTCATTGCAATAAATCCAGCCAGGATCGGAAGCATCATACCAAAGGCCTGCTCGCCAATGGTCTTTAAGTATGCAGCCAGAGGCGTATTCTTTCCAAAATTAGATGGATCAATGGAATAATCATCAAAGAGGAAGGCAAGGGCAATGAGGATCCCGCCGCCGATGACAAAGGGGAGCATATGGGATACGCCGTTCATCAGATGCTTGTAGATCGTCCTTCCCAGACTGTCCTTTTCTCCCATCTCCTGAGAAGCCCCTGCCTCAGAACCCTGATGGTGGTAAACAGGAACGGTTCCGTCTACCGCGTGGCGTATCAGTTCTTCCGCCTTGTGGATCCCATCTGCCACAGGAACAGTGATCACTGGTTTTCCGTCAAAACGGGCCATCTCCACATTCTTATCCGCGGCCACAATGATAGCCTCTGCCTGGGCAATTTCCTCCCTTGTAAGCACATTTTGGGCTCCGGCAGAGCCGTCTGTTTCCGCTTTCAGGGAAATTCCCAGTTTCTTTCCTGTATTTTCCAGATTTTCCGCCGCCATATAGGTATGTGCGATACCAGTTGGACAGGCTGTAACCGCCAGAACGCGGTAAGAAGCTTTTTGGGTACTTTCTTTTAACTGTCTTTCCTCTGTATGGCTCTTTTGTGCCTGTCCCTCCTTTCCTTCGCCGACATTCTTTCCTGCTCCCTCCGGTGCTCCGAACCGTTCTGTCTCTGCCTGGTCGATGATATTTAAAAATTCGTCCTTATCTGCTGCTCCTATGAGCCCCTCCTTAAAACCGGGATTCATAAGCAAGGTAGAGAGGCGGGACAATGCCTCCAAATGAACGTCAGCCCCCTCCGCAGGAGCGGCGATCATAAAGAGTAGATTTGCCAGAGAACCGTCAAACGCCTCATAATCCACTCCCTCAGGAACCACCATGGCCGCCAGCCCTGCTTCCTTCACGGCGTTTACCTTGGCATGAGGAATGGCGATCCCCTCTCCGATAGCCGTACTTCCCAATCCTTCCCTGGCCAGGATCCCTTCCTTGTATCCTGCCTTATCCTTCAATCTTCCTCCTGCATCCATCAAGGATACCAGATGGTCAATAGCTTCCTCTTTAGAGGAAACCTCTGCCCCCAGCTCAATACTCTCCTTCTTCAATAACTCTGTGATCCGCATGGATAAGCCCCTCCTACTGTTTAAAGTGTGTAAAACAATTTCATAATATCGTCTTTTGTGCCAATCCCCTCTGAAAATGCCGTGGCCCCTCCGCAGGCGGTTCCAAGCCTGAGGGCATAGCCGTAATCACCGGTCTCCAAGTATCCGGCTACAAAGCCTGCCACCATAGAATCCCCAGCCCCCACGGAATTTTTCACGGTTCCTTTCGCCGGCTTCTGATGGTAAACCTGATCATTTTCATCTACTAAAATGGCCCCGGCCCCGGCCATAGACACCAGCACATTAACCGCCCCAAGCTCCCGCAGCTTCCTGGCGTGGTCTATGATCTCATCTTCACCCTTCAGCTCTTTTCCGAAGATCTGTCCCAGTTCGTGGTTATTCGGTTTAATAAGGAATGGATGGTACTTGAGTACCCCAAGAAGCAGATCCTTCTCCGCATCTACCACAGCCAGGACTTTTTTTCCTTCCAGCTGCCCCAGGATCCTCTCATAGACATCCTCTCCAACCGCTGCCGGTATGCTTCCCGAAAGCACAAGGACGTCTCCTTCTTTTAAGAAAGACAGCTTTTGAAACAGCTTTTCCACATCCTCCTTTTGGATCTCAGGCCCCATGCCGTTGATCTCGCTCTCCTGATCGGACTTTAACTTTACATTGATCCGAGACATACCTTTTTCCACATGGATAAAATCGGACTGAAATCCCAGCTGCTCGACCCCCCGCTCGATCTCTCTCCCTGTAAATCCGGCCACAAAGCCCAAGGCCCGGCTGGAAAATCCCAGATTCGAGAGAAGGGCGGACACATTGATTCCCTTTCCTCCATAGAAGATCCGTTCCCTTACCGTTCTGTTTACTTTTCCCAGAGTAAAATGCTCTACAGAAACAACGTAGTCCAGGGCCGGATTAAAGGTCACTGTGTAAATCATATTTCTTGCAACCCCCATATTGTGAAATTTTATTTCTTTGCTTACCCTTACTATAGCGCGATTGTTTTATCTCGTCAATACTATTTTAAAAGAAAATTTATTTCTTGTCCATAGTTCCCTTATCCGGGGAGATCGCGTTTTCATGGCGACGGATGTGCTCCACTGCATCCTCTTTTCCTGCCATCAAAAGCAGATATAAGATCTCTATAACGGTTGTGGCAGCCACCCGTGAAAACCAGAACTCTTCGGTCAAAAGCTTCTCCCTGGTGGCTGTAATGATCGTATGATCGCTGAGCTTAGCCAGCGGGGATCTTTCATTATTGGTAATAAGGATCACCGTACATCCATTTTCCTTTGCCCCCTCAGCCAGCGTCCGCAGACGTCTGGAATTGCCGGAATTGGAGATCAAAAGCACCACATCGGAGGGGCCCAGATTGAACGCATAGGCAGCCTGTGTCTCCCATATATCCCCGGCTACAGCCGGGATCCCCACCTGATTGAACTTAAAGGCCCCGTCCAGAGCAACGGGAATGGTATTTCCCACAGCTGCCAGCTGTACCATCCGGGCATGTTCCAGTTTCT
Organism: uncultured Lachnoclostridium sp.; assembly: GCA_902464595.1. GTDB lineage: Bacteria > Bacillota > Clostridia > Lachnospirales > Lachnospiraceae > Enterocloster. Next base: position 8,017 of record CABQJX010000072.1, read on the forward strand.
GGAGAATCGTCTCCAAATTTTCCGCATCCATGCGGTTTACGGTCTCTGTCAGCTCCGCCACCTTATTGGCCAGGATATTCTGGAGAGACTGGCGCAGATCCTTCCGGTCAATATCATTGGATACATTCCCGCCCTTCTGCTGTTCTTCTAAGACAGCCTTTGCCAGATCCATCTTTAAGCTTTGAAAGCCTTTAAACCCGCATCTCCTGCAGAACCTGGAAACCGTTGCATCGCTGGCCCCGCTGGCCCTGGCCAGCTCTCCCACGGTCATATCTACTACCTTTTCCTTATTTGCCATAATATAGTCGGCTATCTTCTTTTCTGCCTCAAAAAAATGATCATAGGAGGAACAGATGACCCCCAACGCACTTCGTGTTTCTTCCATTTCTTATACCACCTATCTCATGTAATTTTATTTCACGCTTAATATGACCACTATAGCATACAATGATAAAAAATGCAAAACGCAGGAATGGAATATACTCCCTCTAAACCTCCATTTTCCTAAGAATAAAAAGGCTTTCTAAAATTTTGATTACGCCCCTTGTTTTTCCTTTTTCCCTGTGCTATAATTCTTTAACACTTAACACATTTTTAACATTTTCCATGTAGAAAGAGCTGATATTATGAAGCATATATCTTCCTTTTTATCCAAATATAAGCATGCCTGGCTGCTGTGTTATGGATTTATCTATCTGCCCTGGTTCTTTTATCTGGAGCGGACCGTCACCAGCCGTTACCATGTGGTTCACGTAGCCTTTGATGACCTGATCCCTTTTAATGAATACTTTATCATACCCTATTTTTTATGGTTTTTATACGTAAGCGCGGCCATCCTGTTTTTCCTGTTCACGGATAAGGACAGTTATTACCGGATCTGTACCTTTCTCTTTTCCGGCATGACCATCAGCCTGATCATCTGCACCTTTTTCCATAATGGAACGGATTTCAGACCGGTCGTTGACCCGGATAAGAATGTGTGGTCTGCCATGGCTGCTTCCCTTTACCGTACGGATACGCCCACCAATGTGTTCCCCAGTATCCACGTATACAACTCCATCGGCACGCACATTGCCATCATAAGAAGCCGCGCCTTTAAGAACCGCCCCTGGGTGAAGGCCGCTTCCTGCCTCCTTATGGTGTCCATCTGTCTCTCCACTATGTTTTTAAAACAACATTCTGTTTTGGACGTGATCGGCGCCTCCATTCTGGCCTATATCATTTACGGTATTGTTTACGGATATAACTGGGCGGATGCAGACAAAAAAATTGCTGAAAAGGTACTTGGATAAAAAAGTGAGCGATCCTCGGTTTGATAACCGGGTATCGCTTCTTTTTTGCCCGTAAAAGCGTTTTTGCAGAGGTGCATATGATGAGGTACATATGATATAGAGAATATACACAAAACCGCTTGAAGCCGGGTGGCAGGATAGTGTTGGAAGTTATGGAAGAATCATAGGGGCAAAAATTGTTACAGCCGATATTTGAATATTCTATGCTTAATTCGTTGTAAAAAATGTAATCATTACACTAAAACTCGTTGTATTTTTAAAGCTATATGTTATACTATATTTATATCATGAGGACGGAGGTGCATGTATGTACCGAATTGCTATTGAAAAGCTATTAAAATGGAAACAAAGCAAACACCGTAAGCCTTTAATTATTGAAGGAGCTCGTCAGGTTGGCAAGACTTGGCTGATGAAAGAATTTGGCAGACTGGCGTATGGGGATACTGTATATATCAATTTTGATTCCAATTCCAGAATGGCAGGGCTGTTTGCTTCCGATCTGGATACGGAGCGTTTGATTATGGGCTTGGAACTATATGTTGGACGTAAAATTGATCCCAGCAATTCTTTGCTGATTTTTGATGAAGTACAGGAAGTTCCAAGAGCGCTCTCATCTCTTAAATATTTCTATGAAAATGCTCCACAGTATCACATTGTATGTGCCGGTTCTTTGCTCGGCATTGCTCTGCATCAAGGCACATCTTTCCCTGTTGGCAAGGTTGATTTCTTAAAGTTATATCCCCTTTCTTTCAAGGAATTTTTGATGGCAGCCGATAAAGAACGTTTTGCCGAATTACTTGATAAGCAGGACTTCCAAATGATCACCAGCTTCAAGCAGACATATATTGATGCTTTGAAGCACTATTACTTCGTTGGCGGAATGCCTGAAGCAGTACAAAGTTTCGCAGAGAACAAAGACTTTAACGAGGTTCGTGAAATCCAAAAGAGAATCCTTGCAGCCTACGAACAGGATTTCTCCAAGCATGCCCCCAATGAAATCGTTCCAAGATTGCGCATGTTGTGGAACAGCCTCCCTTCCCAGTTAGCTAAAGAAAACAAAAAATTTATCTACGGACTTGTTCGTGAAGGTGCTCGTGCAAAGGATTATGAAACCGCAATTATGTGGCTCAGCGACTGCGGACTTATTCATAAGGTCAGCCGTGTCCATGCAGCAGGTATCCCTTTGCGGGCATATGAGGATCTAAAAGCATTTAAGCTGTTTGTGGTAGACGTAGGACTCCTTGCCTGCATGGCTGGACTGCGTCAGCGTACCCTGCTTGACGGCAATGAGCTTTTTGTGGAGTTCAAAGGTGCTCTTACTGAACAGTATGTCTGCCAGCAGTTAAAGACCATTAAGGATTTGGATATTTACTATTACACGAATGACAGAGGCTCCTGCGAAGTGGACTTTGTTGTTGATACAGGAGAGCGGATTATTCCCATTGAAGTAAAGGCGGAAGTAAATCTAAGAGCTAAGAGCCTTAAAACTTACCAGGAAAAATTTTCACCTGAAGTTTCTGTCCGCACATCTATGGCAGACTACAAAAAAGAAGAATGGCTCGTTAATCTGCCGCTGTATGCGATCGATCAGATTACTCAAATATAATCGGATGCAGCAGTTAGAGCGTTCCGAAATAACTGTTTTACAAAGCATCGGCAAAAAGGCCACGGTTCCCTTCTCTTCTGATAGGAGCCATGGCCTTTTCTTAATTAAACCCATAAAACTTCTGTGTGATCTGGTAGCCCAGGATCAAAAGCTTTCTTCCGCCCTTCCCCGGAAGATTGCAGCCCTGGCCCAAAAATCCCATCCGAAGCCGTAAAAAAAGAGGAAAATTTGTCTTTTTCAGATACTGCCACAATTCTTTTTTCTTTTCCAGATTTTCCTCGGTTCCGGACTTGATCGCCAGAACGGAGCACACCGTCATCATGATTTCCAAATACTGGGTCATATAATGGCGAAGCTTCCGGCAGCTTAACCTGGTAACATCATAATATCCCAGCATCAGCTTCGTAACACGGATCTGCTGATCGATCCGGCCGATCATCACTGTCTCATTGACGGACTGATCCTGCCTTCCGATAAAATACCGGTAAAAATTCACATCCAGATAATAAATATGTTTTACATGGGGCAGAGGCTGATACACGAAAATATTATCTACATAAAAGGTGTGCCTCGGAAGCTCCAGCCCGCACTGGCGCAGCAGCTGGGTGCGGTAGATCACAGAGTGCATAAGTATGTACTGCCCTGTCATAAAGAACTTTACCTCCGGCCAGGTAAAGACCCGGTCTTTCGGAAATGCGGTGTGATACTTCATCACCTTTTTCCGCTTTGCCCCTTCCTTCTCATACACAAAGTTGGTCACCAGCATATCCAGGGTTTCCTCCCCATAGACAAACCGGCGCAGAGTCTCCAAAACCTTCTGATATGCCTCCTCATTTACCCAGTCGTCACTGTCCACTACCTTAAAGAAAATCCCTGTGGCGTTGGCAAGCCCTGTATTCACGGCTGCTCCATGTCCGCCATTCTCCTGATGGATCGCCCGGCATATGCCCGGATATTCCCTCTCATACCGGTCAGCGATCTCCCCGGTGCGATCTTTGGCGGAACCATCGTCCACGATCAGGATTTCCACTTCTTCCCCGCCTGTCAGCAGAGAATTAATACAGTGTTCCATATAACTTTCTGAGTTATAGCAAGGGATTGCCACACTTAACAGCTTCACTTTTTTCCTCCTCTCATTGCAGGCGTTGTTCGTGTTTACCGAAAAGCCAGTAAACAGCAGCCAGACGTTCACTGAAATACGATCAGCGCCGCCAGGTTTGCCGCCCCGTGCATAACCTCCGCCATGATGTATTTATGATCTTCGCTGCCCTCATATCCCCAAGCCAGCACCATTCCTAAAACGAAGGCGTATGATCCCTGGATCCAGTTGCCATGATAAACTCCAAAAGCGGCAGAGGACAGGACAGCGGAAGGCCAAAAGGACATATACCTTCTGAGTACGCCAAAAATGCCCCACCGAAAAATCCCTTCCTCCGCCAAAGGCGCTGCAAACAGTGTCAAAGGGATCAACTCGGTTCCCATATCCCTGGCCTGGGCCATGGAGCAGCTGTAAGAAGAAAGGAGCCACTGAGGCCATGGGATCAGGCGGATTACCAGATTTCCAGCCAGGGAAGCCAAGACCGCAGCCAAAACCCGGCCAGGCCATCCTTTCGGCATCCCCATGTCTCTCCCTCCTTTTGTACTTTAAGCTTCTATTCCATCTGCTGACAGTATAACATGGCTCTTTCTGTTTTGCATCCTTTTTTTGCTGTTTTTAAAAACTCAGCTGGTGTTGTCATTGCATTTTCCAGAATATTCCCCTATAATAAAAACCATCAACAGACAAATTTCCAAGACAAGTGAGGTAGGGATTATGGCAAAAAAACGCATTGTAATAGCCATCGGTCACAAAGATATGGGAACGAATCTTCCCGAACAAAAAGAGGCGGTTGTAAGAACTTCTAAGGTCATTGCCGACTTTATCCAGGAGGGCTGGCAGGTGGCTATCGTTCACAGCAACGCGCCTCAGGTAGGCATGATCCACACAGCGATGAACGAATTTGGCAGACAGCATGACGGATACAGCCAGGCTCCTATGTCTGTATGCTCTGCTATGAGCCAGGGATACATTGGATATGACCTTCAAAATGGGATCCGTTCCGAACTGATCAAGCGAGGCATCTACAAGCCTGTGAGCACCATCCTCACCCAGGTAACCGTAGATCCTTACGACGAGGCATTCTACACGCCAGTGAAGGTGATTGGACGGGTGATGACCAAGGAGGAAGCACAGGCAGAGGAAGCGAAGGGCAACCATGTAACAGAGGCAGAGGGCGGATACCGGCGTATCGTAGCCTCCCCTCATCCGGTAGCGATTGTAGAGATCGACGCCATCAAAGCCCTTATGGATGCCGATCAGATCGTCATTGCCTGCGGCGGCGGCGGTATTCCGGTTATGGAGCAGGGATATAATCTTCGGGGAGCAAGCGCTATCATCGAGAAGGATCTGGCCACCGGACTTCTGGCAAAGGAGATCGATGCCGACGTTATGATGATCCTCACCAGCGTGGATAATGTAACCTTAAACTACGGAACTCCTGATGAAAGGCCGATCAGCTCCATGACCATTGATCAGGCGAAGGATTATGTAAGCCAGGGACAGTTTGAATTTGCCTCCATGCTTCCCAAGGTATCTGCTTCCATTGATTTCCTGGAAAGCGGCAAGGGCCGGAAGGCCATTATCACCTCACTTGATAAGGCAAAGGACAGCTTGAAGGGTGCGGCCGGAACGGTGATTGAGTAGGAAAAGGGATAAAAACACAGGTTCTATAATAAATGTTGGGGTGCATGAAATTTAATTCATGCATCCTAGCATTTTTTATTTTATAATAAGGACAATAAAAAACCTCCAAGTGCCAGTCT
>CABQJX010000073.1 GCA_902464595.1 uncultured Lachnoclostridium sp.
AGACCACCATTGAGGGCGCAAGCCATGTGATCATCAATATCTCCGGCGATATTAGCCTGATTGAGGCAAATGAGGCTGCAAGCTATGTTCAGGAACTGGCGGGAGACGAGGCAAATATCATCTTCGGCGCTATGTTTGATGAGACCTCCCAGGATGAGGCTACTATCACAGTGATTGCTACCGGATTAGATGAGCACGGAGCAAACGCTTCCGTTGCCAAAGCCATGACTGGTTTTACAAACTTCAAGACAAAGACAGCTTCCCAGGCTCCTGCACCCCAGAGCCAGCAGGCTGCTCCAGAAGCAGCTGCCACAGCAGCGGCTCCTTCCTATAACCGTACTTCCGGATCTCAGGGATTTGGCCACAGCTACACTCCTTCCGGCAGCGCACAGGGCTATACTGCGCCAAAGTATACGCCGGGACAGGGCTTCTCCGCAGGAAATGACCAGGAGAATACAAACCAGCAGTCCCAAACACAGCCGCAGCCCTTCCGTCCGAAGGTAAATCGGGACATGCAGATCAATATTCCTGATTTCTTAAAGAATAAGAGATAGGTTTGATTTTATACCAAACATTCCATACAAACAAACAGAAAAGGCATATGTCATTGCAGTGTGATGGCATATGCCTTTTCTGTTTGTCAGATCCATTTCAAAGTTATTTCAAAAAGATTTTCATTATTCTTAATTTTCAGATTTTCCCGAATTTTGTCGATGAGAAATGTGGTTCTGTTCTGCTTTTTCGACAGCATCTGCAGAGTGGATCCGGTATAATAGTAACAAAATCAGCCGAAAGCTCCCGAAACATGAAGTTAATGTAACCAAAAAGAAAATGGAGCGGGAACAGCGGGGAAGAAAAAGAGAGTCAGGAGGTGAGGCCCAGGAGAGTGGAATATACAGTGTACATAGACGTGGTATTTGCTGTCAATACCATAATGGATTTTGTGATCCTGCTGATCTTAAACAGGGTGCTGTCTTACGGGACAAATAGGAAACGGATGCTGGCAGGCGCTGTGGTGGGCGGCTCCTGGGCCTGTCTGGCAGCTGCCTTTCCAAAGATCCCTATGGCTGTGAGGGCCTTTGGAACCTATATAGCTGTGAGCAGCCTTATGGCTTCCATTTCCTATAAATTGAAAAAGCCAGGGGAGATTTTGCAGGCTGTGGCAGGAATCTATCTGGTATCTGTGGTTATGGGAGGCGTTATGGTAGTGCTGTGGGAGCACACCAGGGCAGGAGGAAGGCTGTGGAGGTTTTTGGGCGGGGGGATCAGGATTCCCTTTTTGGCATGGATTTTCCTTGCAGCTGGGGGCGTGTTTGCCTGTTTGGGATTTTCCGAGTGCTTGAAGGGGATCATTCGCCTGATGGCTCACCGCAGGGATCTTTGTCAGGTTACATTGGAGTATGGAGGCCGCAGACAGCAGGCAAAAGGGCTGATCGATACGGGAAACCGTCTGAGAGAGCCGGTGAGCCGGCGGCCAGTCCATGTGGCCTCAGCCGGACTGATGGAGCAGCTGTGCCCCAAAGTAAAGGGGGTTATTTATGTCCCTTATCAGTCAGTAGGGGCCAAAAACGGCCTTCTCCCAGCAATTTATATTGACTGGATGGAGGTAAAGTGGGAAGGGGGAAGCTATCGGATCCCTCACCCACTGATCGCAATTACAAAACAATCTCTGTCTTCGGGGGAGGATTATGAGATTTTGATACAGAAAAGCGACCAGGGAGCGTAAGTAGGGCCAGGATTCTGTCCGGGCTCTCTCCTGGCGTAAGATTATGCGGATAACGCAGAGGAGGACATTTTCATGATAGTAAAAGTATCAGTACCAAACCGTTTTCAGCTTAAAACCATACCTAGCTTCCGTACTGTCCTGCTGCCAAAGCAGGGAGAAGTTCACTATATCGGAGGGGCGGATATTCTTCCAGCACCCTTGGAGGCTATGGAGGAAAGCCGGATGATCAGCCTTTTGGGGAGCGATCAGGATAAGGAAGCAAAATCCACACTCATTGAGCACAATCTGAGATTAGTGGTTTACATAGCGAAGAAATTTGATAATACCAGCGTAGGAGTGGAGGATCTGATCTCTATTGGAACCATCGGTCTCATAAAAGCCATCAATACCTTTAAGCCGGATAAGAATATCAAACTGGCGACCTATGCTTCCCGCTGCATTGAAAATGAGATCCTTATGTATCTGCGCAGGAATAATAAAGTACGCCTGGAGGTATCCATTGATGAGCCTTTAAATGTGGACTGGGATGGAAATGAGCTTCTTTTATCCGATATTTTGGGAACGGATGAGGATGTGATCTATCATGATATTGAAGATGAAGTGGAGAAAGATCTTTTAAACAGTGCCATCAGCCGCCTGGCTCCCAGGGAGAGAAAGATTGTGGAGCTGAGGTATGGACTGACCAACGAAGATGGGGAGGAAATGACTCAGAAAGAGGTAGCGGATCTTTTGGGCATATCCCAGTCTTACATTTCCAGACTGGAGAAAAAGATCATGAAGCGGCTGAAAAAAGAGATCGTGCGTTTTGAGTAAGAAAAGAAGGACGGTGCAGTGACCAGAGCATGCCCCGTCCTTTCCTGTCTGCTGAGAATCCAGCAAACAGGAGGATTCTCGGGCCTGCTGAACCCTTCCGCAAAAATAAGGTTCCTATTTCATCTGAACCTTATTATCCTTGATATAAAAGATGCCGAAGCTTCGGATGAAGCTGGAGATCCGGCTGAACCCGTATTGCTTGATGTCAAAGGAAGGGAAGGCTTTTTTCAGCTCATCAAGGATAATGCTCAGGTTGTCTACATGGCCGTTATAGCGGCTGATAATGCGGCTGATCTCCTTTCCGATTTCCTCCTTGGAGGCGCTGGCGCTTTTTTCCTGAACAAAGTAACCGCCGTGAAGCCGTACCACCTTAAAATCATTGTTATCCAGGCTTTCTAAGAAGGTGGAGAGCTTGGAATAACCGTAGTTGCGCACGTCAAAGTCGGAAAAGCGTTTGGTGAGGAAATTTCCCACTTTGGCAAGGATAATGGGCTGGTTCTGGCTGTTATTTTCAATGAGGAGCTTTGTAATGGCTTTTTGGATCTCGTCGATGCTGGTGATGGCCTTCTGGATCTCGTCGATGCTGGGGACAGGGCGGAGACTTTCTGCTGCCAGATTTTCCGGCATATCCTCAGAGGAGATGATCTCCAGAAGTTTAAAGGTGTCGCAGGCGGAGCGGAAGGGTTTGGGAGTTTTCCTCTCCCCAATGCCCATGACAAACATACCTGCCTCCCTGAGGCGCTGGGCCAGCTTGGTGAAATCGGAATCACTGGATACAAGGCAGAAGCCGTCTACATTTCCGGAGTAAAGGATGTCCATCGCATCGATGATCATGGCAGAATCCGTAGCATTTTTTCCTGTGGTGTAGCTGTACTGCTGGATGGGATTGACCGACCAGTCCAGGAGCACGTTTTTCCAGCCTCTCTTTTCAGGATCCGTCCAGTCGCCGTAAATCCGTTTGTAGGTGGCGACACCCATATCAGATACCTCGTCCAGGATGTATTTGATATACTTTGGCGACACATTGTCTGCATCGATCAATACTGCAAATCTTCGTTCATTTTGTTCCATAGATACATTCACTTTCTGTCAGCATGGTTTAAGGCAGGGCTGTCTTCAGCCAAAAAGACTGACAGATCCAGTTTAACATATCTGCTGCCTAACTTAAATAGGTTCTCATGCTTTTTAGTGCATTTTTTTCCAGGCGGCTGACCTGAGCCTGGCTGATGTGGATCTCTTTGGCCACTTCCGTCTGAGTTTTTCCCTCAAAAAACCGCATGTCAATGATGCGGCGTTCCCGTTCCGGCAGCCGGTCCATAGCCTCGGCCAAGGACAGATCCTCCACCCAATTTTCTTCTAAATTTTTCTTGTCGCTGATCTGATCCATGACAAAGAGGGGGTCTCCGCCATCGGTATATACGGGTTCGTAAAGGCTTACAGGGGTCTGGATAGCGTCCAGGGCATAGGCGATCTCCTCTTTGGAAATACCGATTTCCTGGGCCACCTCCATGAGCGTAGGTTCCTTTAAATTAGCCCGGGTCATCTGCTCTCTGGTGCATAAGGCCTTATAGGCGGTATCCCGGAGAGAACGGCTTACCCGGATGGAATTATTGTCCCTGAGATAGCGCCGTACCTCACCCAGGATCATAGGAACCGCGTAAGTGGAAAATTTTACATTCTGGGTAATATCAAAATTGTCGATGGCCTTGATCAGCCCGATGCAGCCGATCTGAAACAAATCGTCAATATGCTCCTGGCTGTTGGAAAAACGCTGGATTACGCTTAAAACAAGGCGCAGATTCCCTTTGATATACTGTTCTCTGGCCTCATGGTCACCCTCCAGGATCCGTTTGAACAAAGCTTCCTTTTCCTCATTGCTGAGCAAAGGAAGCTTTGACGTATTAACTCCGCATATTTCAACCTTGTAGCCCGACATAATCCGTACCTCCATTCATCTGCTATAACGGAATGATGTACGGATTCAAACGGTTTTATACGATTGGGGGATAGAAAAAAATTCCAGTCCTAAGTAGGGATTCGGAAAGAAATACAGGTTCCCATTCCTATTTTGCTGTTGATCTTCAAATGGGCTTTGGGGCCGTATTTCATGACCAGACGGCTGTTGACATTGGTAAGGCCGATGTTTTCGCTTCCGGGATTGTCTATTTTTTGATATAAAGCTTTTACTGCCTGGCGATCCATTCCTACACCGGAATCAATGACGGAAAAGATCAGCTGTCCCTGGCGTTTGACAATGCGCAGCTTAATAAATCCTGAACCGTTTAAAGGCTTGATGCCGTGGTACAGGCTGTTTTCGATCAGGGGCTGCAGGATCAGACGCATGATGGGAAATTCTTCAATCTCCTGATCGTATTCATAGTACAAAATATACTTATCCTCATAACGGTAACGCTGGATGCTGTCGTACTTTTTCAGGTAGTCGATCTCATCTTTTATGGCAACCATGGAATGGGGGGGGTGGAGGGAATATTTGAGAATGTCCGACAGGGCTTGGATCATCTGATTCATGGCTGTGGGCTTTCCCGTATACTCTAAGGCCTTAAAATCCAGGGTCTGCAGCGTATTAAAGAGAAAATGGGGATTGATCTGCAGCTGCAGTGCCTTCATCTCTGCCAGCTTCTGTTCCTGATCCTTTAGGGCCAGCTGGTTTTTTAAGAAGGTCTGGTTTAAGAACAGCTGTACAATATTGTTGAGAACCAGGTCGTACTCGTCCCGGAGAAAGTCTGGCTTTTCCTGGCGGAATACACCCCGCTCTGCATCAGAGAACAGATTGACAAAGTAGTCGATCTGCTGAAAATTTTTCCGGGTTATGGTAAGGGCGATCCATAGAGATACGAAAACCACTGCGGCCAGCACTGCAAACAGCTGCAGCAGGAAAGGATAGAGGGTATGGTAATAGTTGGAACGGCTTATGCAGGCGGCAATGTAAGTATTGCAGTCAGCAGGTATGATACGCGTATAGCAGGAACCGCCGCTGAAGGAAAGCCATCCCTCAAAGAGGTTTGGGGAGTCCTGGGAAATATGTTCTGCCAGAAGGCTTCGGTCTTCGTTGGTAAAGTTTTCTGTTTTTCCTGCCTCCAGGAGAAAGCTGCCATTTTGATCCAGGATAAAGAAAGAATCCAGCTGGGAGCTGGTATTCATCAGCTGTTTCAGCTGTTCCTCATAGATATTGACCATGACTACGCCCCGGAACATATTTAATTTTTTGAAAAAGGTGAGGACAGGCACAGGCTCTGCATAGGAATAGCGGTGCATCTGTCTTCGTTCCAGCCACTGGCCTTTGACCGCGTGGTCGTAGGAGTCCTTCCAGCTCAGATCAGAGAACTGGGATAATGTTACAATGCTTCCTGTATCGGAGGTGAGCATGGAATCATAGCCGTCCAGGTAATAATAGACAGAGGCGATATAGGGGGCATTGTTGGTGAGAGAGGTAAAGTTGGACAGGATGCTGTTGGTGAGTACCACGTCCAGATAGTTGGTCTGATCATGGGAAAGGAAATTTCTCAGGGAGATGGAGAGCCTGGGATTGCGGGCCAGAATATCATACTGGGTGGCCGCAGTGTCCAGAACCAGGGAGTAATTGTCCCTGGCAGCCTGGGCAGAGCGCTCTGCGTTTGATCGGATCTCCTGTCGTTTTTCCAAAAAGATAAAAGACAGAAAAAAGAGAAGCACCACCAAAAGAGGAAGGGTGATGATGGCAAAATAGTATAAAAAACAGTTGATAAAATTGCGTTTTCTCATGGAAGCAGGTATCCTTTATTGTTTATAGTCGTTTACTTTTGGCTGCTGCTCGCAGTTATCCGCTGCCGTTCATTTTGATCTGCTGCCGTTCATTCTGATTCTTTGCTTTCCCTTTCGGAAACCCCGCCGCTGCTGCGGTACTGTGAGGGGGTCATTTTAAAATACTGATGGAAGGCCCTGGAAAAGTTTTTTGGGTTATCGTATCCCACCCGGTAGGCGATCTCGTACTGCTTGAAACGGATGTCCTTTAACATACTGGCAGCGTGTTCCATGCGGCTTTTGAGAAGATAGTCGGAAAAGCTCAGATCTGAATGATCCTTCATCAGCCGGGAAAGATAATTCGGGCTCAGAGAGACAAGGCGGGCCGCCTGCTCTAAGCTGGCGTTCTGGTATTCCTGATCCAGATAGCTGGTGACGGTGTTTATGATCTTTTCGTAGTAGCTTAAATTTTCCTCATCAGGCTGCGGCTGTCCTTTTTCCATATCTAACGCCTCCCGGATCCTGGTGAGACAGTCGGAAAGATCCTCATATTTTACCGGCTTTAAAAGATAGTCGGAGACACCATTTTTCATGGCCTGGCGGGCGTACTCAAAATCCTGGTAGCCGCTGAAAAAGACCATTTTTACGCGTTTTTTGGGCAGCAGCAGCCGGGAAAGCTCCAGGCCGTCCATAATAGGCATCCGTATATCGGAGAGGATCAGATCCACAGGATTCGCCATAGCGTAATCTAGAGCCTCCTTTCCGTTGGAACAGACAGCGGCAATCTCAAATCCCAGCTGGTTCCAGGGGAAAAGATTGGCTAGCCCGCTTCGTATTTTTGCTTCATCGTCTGCAATGATCACCTGGTACATAGATCGTGTCCTTTCTTAAAATCAAATTGTATTTCTCTGACAAATCCTTCTTTTGTGCGTCCCGGATCCTGGGAAGGCAGGAGCCCTGTGAGACGCTATGCGGTTTCATTATATAAAATCCCCGGAAAAAAAGCACCTATAAAATTACTTTTTATGACTCTATTGTGGAAATACAGAAAAAACATCATAGTTCAGGAAGAAAAATCATAGAAAATGATACCAATTGGGATATTTTGATTAAAAAGAGATACCTTTTGGTAATCCTGGTTTCTTAACAGAAATCCTTTTTTCCTGTAAAATAAGAGCAATGAAAACGTGGAAGAAACAAAATGTGAACAAAGCGTGAAAACAAATCAAATGGGAGGTACAAGAACATGAGACATGGAAAAAAGATCACAGGCCTTGTAATGGCAGGAGTGATGGCAGCCAGCGCACTTACCGGCTGTACCAATGAACCGGCTGCAAATGCAACAGCTGCATCCGATGGGAAAGCAGGAGACCAGGGTGCACAGAGTGAAGCGGCTTCTGGAGATCAGATCACACTGCGCTTTATGTGGTGGGGCGGCGATGAGAGAAATGAGGCCACTCTGGCAGTCATTGACCAGTATCAGAAGCTGCACCCTGAGATCAAGATTGAGGCAGAGATGAACTCCGATCAGGGCTATATTGATAAGGTTTCTACCATGCTGGCAAACGGGACCGCGCCGGATATTATGCAGCAGAATGTGGATTCTCTTCCTGATTTTGTGTCAAGAGGCGATTTCTTTGTGGATTTTTATGAGTACAAAGATATATTTGATACATCTGGTTTTGAGAAGAATTTTATCGACCAGTTCGGTACATTTGACGGAAAGCTGTTAGCCCTTCCTACCGGTATGTCCTGTCTGGCAACCCTGGCTAACACGGAGGCAGCTGAGGCCTGCGGCGTGGATCTGACCAAGCCGATCACATGGGAGTCTATGCTGGAGGATGGCAAGAAGCTCCATGCAGAGAACCCGGATTATTATTATATGAATACAGATACCCACATTTTATGTGAGTATGTGCTGCGTCCATACCTTCGCCAGAAAACAGGCAACCCATTTATCATTGACAGCGAGAAAAAGCTTGGATTTACAAGGGACGAGCTGGTAGAAGCACTGACTTACATCAAGGACTGCTACGACGGCGGCGTATTTGAGCCGGCAGAAGACAGCGCAACCTTTAAGGCTCAGATCCATACCAATCCAAAATGGATGGACGGAAAATTTGTATTTGGTTATGGAGCTTCTTCCAATATTAATCTGCTGATGGATGCCATTCCTGAGACAGAGTGCACCGTTGTACAGATGCCTATGGCTGAGGATCGGGTAAACGATGGATTCTTTGCAGATACGCCTCAGTACATGACTGTAAATAAAAATTCTGCCCACGTAAAGGAAGCAGTGGAGTTCTTAAACTACTTCTACAACAACGAGACTGCCCAGGAGACCTTAAAGGATGTGAGAAGCATCCCGCCAACCACAACCGGCAGAAGCTTATGTGCAGACAAGGGACTGTTAAATGAGACAGTAGTAAAGGCAGTGGATCTGGCCGCAGACTTAAACGGAAAGAGCGATAAGGGCTACACTACCAGCGCAGAGGTTTATGCGATCCAGGATGAGATGGTGGAGAGCATCGCTTACGGGCAGAGCACTCCTGAGGAGGCAGCCGATAATGCCATTGAACTGTTAAACGATTACCTGAGCGCTCTGGAGTAAGGCCGGGTCAGGTAAGAAGTAAAACAGAAACTGAGAAATAAGAATGAAATAAAAAGAACCTGCAGCGGCTCGGGTATGATTCCCGGGCCGTTTCGGGAATAAGGAGGACAAAATGGCGAAATCAGGCGCAAAGTCAGGAGCCATGCACGGGGGCTGGACGAAACGGAATAAGATCGGATTCATGTATGTTTGTATCTGGATATTCGGCTTCCTGTTATTCCAGCTGTATCCCTTTATCAGCTCCCTGATGTATTCATTTTCCAATTATGATATTTTCCATAAACCGGAGTTTGTAGGGTTTGCCAATTACGTAAGGCTTTTTACAAAGGACAAGGAGTTTTGGAAATCCCTGATCGTTACACTGGAATATACCTTCATCACTGTGCCAGGAAAGGTTGTGCTTGCACTGATCATTGCAGTGATCTTAAATAAGAATTTAAAAGGGATCAATTTTATCCGCACGGTATATTATATCCCCTCCCTGCTCAGCGGCTCTGTAGCTGTGGCAATTCTTTGGAAGGTACTGTTTATGAACGACGGCTTTGTGAACAATCTCCTGGGATTTTTCCATATTGGGCCTGTGAAGTGGCTTGGTTCCCCGGATATGGCAGTGATCACCATTTGTATGCTGGAGATCTGGCAGTTTGGTTCCTCTATGGTACTGTTTTTATCTGCCTTAAAGCAGGTTCCCCAGTCCCTTTATGAGGCAGCCAGGATTGACGGCGCATCGAAACCGAGAATCTTCTTTAAGATCACCCTTCCCATGATCACCTCCATCGCATTTTTTAATATTATCATGCAGCTGATCACCGCACTGCAGAATTTCACCTCTGCCTTTGTTGTTACCAATGGAGGGCCAAATAAAGCCACCTATGTGCTGGGCATGAAGCTGTATACGGACGCGTTTAAGTATTTCAAGATGGGATATGCCTGCGCTACTTCCTGGGTACTGTTTATTGTTATTCTGATCATGACCGCAGTGCTGTTCGCCACATCAAAAAAGTGGGTTTATTACGACAATTAGGAGGAGACCATGAGAGAGAAAAGTATGAAAAACGGGATCACCTACGCCCTTTTGGCTATCGGCGGTGTGCTTATGCTGTTTCCCGTGATCTGGATGTTTTTTGCCTGCTTTAAGACAAATAATGAGATCTTCGGAAGCCTTGGGATCCTGCCGGAGGGATGGAGCTTTGAGGCATTCGTAAAGGGCTGGAAGACAACAGGAACCTACACCTATGCCCAGTATTTTATCAACACCTTCGCCCTGGTGGTTCCCACCACCCTTTTAACCCTGATCTCCTGTTCCATCGTAGCCTACGGTTTTGCACGCTTTGACTTTCCGGGAAACAAGGCGCTGTTTATGGTACTGATCGCCACCCTGATGCTGCCAAACGCCATTATCATTATCCCACGTTATGCGCTGTTTAACAAGCTAGGCTGGCTGGACTCCTATATGACCTTTTATGCTCCCGCCGCTGTGGGCTGCTACCCCTTCTTTGTGTTCATGATGGTGCAGTTTTTAAGAGGACTGCCTAAGGATCTGGATGAGTCCGCCTATATTGACGGCTGCGGCCCTTTCCAGTGCTTTGTGAAGATCCTTCTTCCCCTGTTAAAGCCGGCCCTGTTTTCCGCAGGACTGTTCCAGTTCCTTTGGACATGGAATGATTTCTTCAATACCAACATTTATATCAATACCGTATCCAAGTTCCCATTGTCCCTGGCGCTCAGAGTCAGCATTGATGTAACCTCCAATATTCAGTGGAATCAGGTTATGGCCATGGCGCTGGTATCTGTGATCCCCCTGATCCTCCTTTTCTTTGCTGCTCAGAAGTATTTTGTAGAGGGAATCGCTACCTCTGGACTGAAGGGATAAAAGAGACGATCCAAGAGACAGAAAGACAGACGAAAAGGAGGATATGGGATCAAGATGGAATATAGGGACTGCATCGTTCACAATATCGATCACATAATCCAGAAACAAGGGGAAGAAAAGGGACTTTTGTGCCGCGTTCCAGAGAGCGTAAGAGAAAATCTCAATCCTAAGGCCAGAAATAATATCTGCTTTGCCAGCAACAGCGAGATCCGCTTTGTCATGGAGGGAGATGAGGCGGTGCTCTGCCTTAAACGAATGCCGGTAAAGGAGCCGATCCGCCCTCAGGGGGTTCTGGAAGTGTTCCAGGGAGATTACCAGGGAAGCTATGAGATCAGCCCGTGGCCTGTGTCTGTAGATGGCACAAAAATTGTGATCCGGCGGCAGGACTGGTCGTTTATCCGGAAAACAGAGAAAACAGGATATACCTTCCATCCGTCTGTGACCCGGGTTCTCCTTCCCTACGATTGGGGCTGCTGTCTGGAATCCATTGAGGGAGCTATGCGAAAACCTGAGATGTGGGAGCTTCCCGGAAAACGGCTTTTGACCTATGGTTCCTCGATTACTCACGGGGGAAACGCTTCCCTTCCTTCCCATACTTACGCTTTTTTGCTGGCAAGACGGCTGGGGCTGGATCTGATCAATCTGGGCTGTGCTGGAAGTGCGTGGATGGATTCGGCGATGGCTGATTATATTGCCTCCAGAAAGGATTGGGATTTGGGATTTTTCGAGCTGGGAGTCAATGTAGTAGAGCGATGGGACGGGGCTGCCCTTTATGAACGTGCCTGGAAATTTTTGGATACGATTTTAAGAGGACGGCGGGAGGTCCCAGTGGCAGTGACAGACATGTACCTGAACCATTATGATTATGAGAAAGATCCCAGGGCACAGGAATTTCGCGACAGCATCCGAAGGTGCGCAGCCGATCTCAGCCGGATTTATGGTTCCAGGGTATCCTATATAAACGGGAAGGAGATCCTGGGGGATGTCCGGGGACTTTCCTCTGACGGACTGCATCCTTCTGATGAAGGCCATGAAACCATTGGAAGAAATCTGGCTGGCTGCCTAAAAAAAATAGTGGTTTAAATCGTTGCAATAAAATAAAATCGTAGGGAGGACATTCCATATGCAGCAATATCAGAATCCAATTTTATATGCCGATTATTCTGACCCGGATGTGATCCGGGTGGGAGAGGACTATTACATGGTATCATCTTCCTTTACCTATCTCCCCGGAGTGCCTCTGTTACATTCCAGGGATCTGGTACACTGGGAGCTGATCAACCACTGCGTTTCTTCCCTCCCCTTTGAAAAATATGATCTTCCGTCCCATGGTTCCGGTACATGGGCTCCCTCCATCCGGTATCATGAGGGAACCTTCTTTGTGTTTATTCCTTTGGTGGATGAAGGGATCCTGGTAGCCCGCTCCAAGGATCCTTATGGGGAGTTTGAGTTAAATCTCCTGTGCCAGTCCAAGGGCTGGATCGATCCTTGTCCCTTCTGGGATGAGGATGGGAAAGCATATATGGTCTTTGCCTATGCGAAGAGCCGCAGCGGCATCAAACACCGCCTTTCCATGGCAGAGATCGATCCGGACTGCCGCAGCCTGCTTTCTGAGCCTCAGCTGATCTTTGACGGGGAACAGACCGCTCCCACCACAGAGGGGCCGAAAATGTATAAAAAGGACGGGTATTATTATATCCTTATGCCTTCCGGAGGAGTGGAGCATGGGTGGCAGTCCTGCCTCCGTTCCCGCTCTGTATACGGTCCATATGAGTATAAGATCGTGATGCACCAGGGAAATTCTAAGGTCAACGGCCCTCACCAGGGAGGCTGGGTCACTTCGGCTGATGGACGGGACTGGTTTATCCATTTTCAGGATGTGATCGAGCTGGGCCGCATCGTCCATCTGGAACCCATGTGTTTCGTGGACGGCTGGCCCTTTATTGGACAGGATCAGAATGGGGACGGGATCGGGGAGCCGGTGGACAGCTGGAATATGCCGGCAGAGGGAATGCCCTCTTATAGGGTTGCCCAGTCCGATGATTTTAAGGGCAGCAGACTGGGACTGCAGTGGCAGTGGCAGGCGAACCCGAAGGAACACTATTATTCCCTGACCGATCGCCCAGGCCATTTAAGGCTTTTCTGCCTGGCAAACCCGGAACGGGAAAATTATTTGTGGTATGCTCCCAATGTGCTTACCCAGATCCCTCAGAAAAAAGAGCTGACAATGACCGTCAAGCTGGAGCTGACGGGAGAGAAGGCAGGAGATTTCGGCGGAATGGGAGTGGAAGGCCATATCTACGGGTACGCCGGACTTTACAATACCGGTGAGGGAATGGAGATCCGCTGCTACAAGGGAAGGGTTACGGAAAAAATGTTTCTCGGAGAGGCAGAGGAGGAGCTTGTATTCTCAGAAAAGCTGGAAGGAAATGGTTTATGGATTTCTATGAAGCTTTCCGGGGATAAAACATATGGATTTTCCTATTCCACAGACGGCGTTCATTTTACACAGATCCAGGAGACATTTCCACTGAGCCGGGCCACATGGACTGGGGCGAAGCTCTGCCTTTGGGCCTGCTCCAAAGAAAATGAAAGCTCTCATGGGCACTGCGATTACGAATATGTATCCATTGTCTGACAAAGGGGCGAAACAGAGAGAAAGCCATATAAAAGAGAAAGCAGTATATAAAGAGAAAACAGTATATAAAGAGAAAACAACATGAAAGAGGCGGTATGCCTGCGTCTTACGTACTTGTACAGATGGCAGCATACCGTCTCTTTTTATGGTTTAAACAGCTTGTGGTAGATTTCAATGGAAAAATGTGGTAACATTTATTTTTCCGTATGTTATGCCAGCGGTTTACACATTTTTCTGATAAAGGATCAGAAGTCCCTTTAACAAAAGAGCGTCGTCCACATGGATCTTGTGGCGGCACAGGGGAGCGATAAAACGGGAGAGGCCGCCGGTGGCAATAACGCTG
>CABQJX010000074.1 GCA_902464595.1 uncultured Lachnoclostridium sp.
GAGTACGCTGGTGCGCTGCATCAATTATCTGGAAACACCTACCTCAGGAAAGGTCATCTTTGAGGGAAAGAACCTGTCTGCCATGAAGGAGAGCGAGAAACGGGTGGCCAGGCAGTCTATGGGAATGATCTTCCAGCAGTTTAACCTGCTGTCACAGAGAAATGTGCTCCAGAACGTCTGCTTTCCTATGGAGATCGCCGGGATGCCTAAGGCTGAGGCAAAAAAGAGGGCAGAAGAGCTGTTAAAGCTGGTAGGATTAGAGGAGCGGGTCAAGGCATATCCGGCCCAGCTGTCCGGCGGTCAGAAGCAGAGGGTAGCAATTGCAAGGGCTATGGCAACGAACCCCAAGGTGCTGCTTTGTGACGAGGCTACCAGCGCCCTGGATCCCAATACAACCAAATCCATTCTGCAGCTGCTTAAAAAGATTAACCGGGAAATGGGAATTACCGTCATTGTGATCACCCACGAGATGGCGGTGATCGAAGCCATATGTGACCGGGTGGCCATCATCGACCACAGCCATATTGCAGAGGTGGGGAAGGTATCGGACATTTTCTCCGGCCCTAAGTCTGATATTGGACGCCAGCTGATCTTAGGCGATGTATCCTCCCAGAGCCATAGCTTTGGAAAGTCCCGCCAGATCCGCATTATCTTTGACGGGCGGGAATCCTCAGAGCCGGTGATCGCCAACATGATCCTGGCCTGCAAGTGCCCGGTGAACATCATGCATGCGGATACCCGTGATATTGAGGGCAAAGCCATGGGGCAGATGCTCCTCCAGCTTCCTGAGGATGAGACGGATGCTGGCCGGATCTGCAATTATCTTAAAACAGCCTATGTAAAGTTTGAGGAGGTGCGCTGATATGCAGTTTGATTCTACTACCATAAATATGCTGGTGAAGGGAATCGGGGAGACGGTTTACATGATATCCCTGTCCTCCCTTTTGTCCTATATCCTGGGCATCCCTCTGGGTATTGCCTTAGTCGTCACAGATAAGGACGGCATCCATCCGATTCCGGTGCTGAACCGGGTTTTGGGGCTGGTCATTAACCTGCTCCGTTCCGTTCCTTTTATTATATTATTGATCATGGTGCTTCCAGTCACAAAGCTGATCGTGGGAAAGACCATTGGTTCAAACGCAGCGATCGTCCCTCTTGTTATTTCTGCGGCCCCCTACATTGGAAGAATGGTAGAGTCATCCTTAAAGGAAGTGGATGCAGGGGTGGTCGAAGCTGCTAAATCGATGGGAGCTTCCACCTGGCAGATTATCGTCAAGGTCCTTCTGCCGGAGGCAAAGCCATCTCTCTTAGTGGGAGCAGCTATTTCTATTACCACGATTTTAGGCTATTCTGCCATGGCAGGATTTACCGGAGGAGGAGGACTGGGAGATATAGCGATCCGCTACGGCTATCACCGCTATCAGTCCGATATGATGTTTGTGACCGTGGTGCTTTTGGTGATCATTGTCCAGCTGATCCAGGAGATCGCTATGCGCCTGGCAAGAAGGAGCGATAAACGGATCCGTTAACCCGCCATTCATGGCAATTGTTTCAGCCCTTATGACGAATGTGGATATAGAGGGGCGGAAGAAGTCGTAAAAGATAGGATCGTCCTGCCAGAGTTGTAAAAGCTGGCTGGAGATAGAGGGGCTTTCAGGGCAGAAATCATCTGAAAACACTTTGAAAGCCAGAAAACAGGGGCATGGCCCTAAGTGAGGAGGAAATAGTTATGAAGAAGAAAACAGTGTGTGCAGCAGTGATCGCAGCCGCTATGGCAGCCGCCCTCAGCGGATGTGCATCCGACAGCAAGGAGACAGCAGCAGAGAAAACAGAGGTAGCTTCTCAGGCCGCCGGAGGGGAATCCAAGGCAGAGGAGTCTAAGGAAGAGGGCTCCCAGGCAGCTTCTGAGGCAGAATCCAAAGCTGCAGGTGAGCTTACAAAAATCGTGGTAGGAGCAAGCCCTGCTCCCCACAGCGAGATTTTAAGCGCGGCAAAAGAGGTTCTGGCTTCCAAGGGATATGAGCTTGAGATCGTAGAGTACACTGATTATGTACAGCCAAATAATGCACTGGATTCCGGTGATCTGGATGCAAACTACTTCCAGCATAAGCCATATCTGGATTCCTTTAATGACCAGAACGGCACAAAGCTGGTGAGCGCAGGGGCCATCCACTACGAGCCATTCGGAATTTATGCCGGAAAATCTGCATCCCTTGAGGAAGTACCGGACAAGGGTACGGTGTTGGTTCCAAACGATGTGAGCAATGAGGCCAGAGCCCTCCTTCTGTTAGAGGCTCAGGGACTGATTAAGTTAAAAGAAGATGCAGGCCTGGAAGCTACAAAGAACGATATTGTGGAGAATCCAAAGAATCTGGATATTGTAGAGTTAGAGGCAGCACAGCTTCCTCGTTCTCTCAGCGACGGAGATATTGCTGTCATCAACGGAAACTATGCCATTGAGGCAGGCTTAAAAGTAAGCGACGCCTTGGCTGTAGAGGATTCCCAGTCCTTAGCGGCTTCCACATACGGAAACATTGTGGCAGTAAAAGAGGGGCAGGAGGAGAGCGAGTCCACCAAGGCGCTGATCGAGGCTCTTACAAGCCCTGAGGTAAAGGCATTTATGGAAGAAACATATGAGGGAGCAGTGGTTCCTCTGTTTTAATCCTTTCAGGATCATGGCCTTGTCCGCCATGTGACCAGCTGAAATAGATCATAAGAAATAGATCATAAGAAATAGATCATGAAAAAATCGCCAGTAGAAGGCAGGCCGCGTTGGCTTTCCTCTCTCTGGCGGTTTTTCTGTTATTTCAGGAAAAAGTATGGTATACTTTTCCCAACAGAAAGAGGTCAGCAGGCAGGCTGACGCTGACCAGGCAGAATGGTACAAAGAGGAGAAAGCGATGGAAGAAGAAAAGGCAATGGAGAACCAGAGAGAGAAAACGGGATGGGCCACTCCCAATGAGGGAGGAGGATCTAGGGATTTATGGGAAGATGAGGAAAGCCTTCATCTGGGCAATCCCTGGAAACCGCAGACAGAAAGGAAAATGCTGCCCCCGGAGAAAAGACCGGAAGATCCAAGAGAGGAGGTACAGCCGTTTCGCAGGGAACCGCCCCGAAGCCAGCTGTCTGGCGGTGAACCGCCCTTTAGCGGGCCGGCTGACCGTGAACCGTCCCGCAGTGGGCCGGCTCCTCATCCTCCTGCTCCGGAAAATAACAGTATGTCTACAGCGGCATTGGTTATGGGGATCTTATCCATTCCTGCAACCTGCTTCTGTACCGTTCCGGGAATTTTATTCGGTGTTTTGGGAATTATTTTTTCCCTTCTGTCCCGAAGGGGAGGGAGGATGGACAGTCAGGCAAAAACAGGGCTGATCCTGTCCATTATAGGCATTATCCTGACCTTTATCATGATCCTTCTGATCATTGTGCTGGTAGTCATTTCTGATATGACTTATTCGGGCTTTTAAAAAGAATTTTGTTTTAAATGGACGAAAAGCCTCATAGAGTAATGATAAGAAGTGCAGGTATGCATCCGGAAGGGCTGGGGCAGATCGTCAGGAGCCCTCAGGCGGCATACATGGGGAGGCGGATGACATTCGGATCTATGATCTTAAGCAGAAAGAGGTGATTAATGTCAAAACCTGCAAGCGCCTGGGTTTTGTGGGGGATGTGGATTTTGACATGAAGACAGGCTGCCTCCTGGCCCTGATCGTGCCGGGGCCAGGCTGCATCTGCGGCTTTTTGGGCCGGGAAAAGGAATATGTGATCCCTTTTTGCGATATTTGCCAGGTGGGTAAGGATATTATCCTGGTGGATATTAAAGAGACGGAACGGACGGAGAAGGTAAGGTGCGATGGGTGAGGGTAAGGATTTCCTTTAAGGTCCGGGCTGGGATCTGGCCGGGGGCAGAAGCCTCTCCCACAGAGCCGAAGGTCATACAGGAACCAAAGATTTCTCCTGACAGGCGGCTTACAAGCCCGGTTCCTCCCATGGACATAGAGATAACGGGACAGGACAGCTGCCGGTGTGCCTGGCAGGTGGCTGACAGCAGCGTCAGGACGTCTTCCGGGCTTTGAGGCATGACGGCAATCTTTGCAAGATCCGCGCCAAGTGCTTCCATGGATCGCAGTCTGGATACCAGCTCTTCTTGACAGGGGGTGGCAGAAAAATCGTGATTGGACAGGATGACTTTTACTCCATTTTGGCGGGCCAGCCGGATTAAAGGGGTGAGAAGCTCCTCTCCCAAAAACAATTCCAGATCGATCAGATCGATGAGGCCGGAGACGATGGCCTTTTGGGCCAGAGCCGCATACTCGTTTGGGGAAGCTTCCATGCTTCCCCCTTCCTTTGCTGTGCGGAAGGTAAAGAGAAGGGGGATATAGGGCAGAGTGTTCCTCAGCTCAGGAAGGACATTTTCCAGACAGCCTTCTTCTAAAATAGAAGAAAAAAGGTCAGCTCTCCATTCTGCCAGATCGGCAGGCTGGGAGGCCAGGAGATTTGCCTGGGACAGCAGGGAGATACGGTCGGAAGAGGTGAGAGGAACACATATTTTCGGTATTCCCTGGCCAAGGACCAGGTTTTTGATCACAACATAATTCATAGTAAGATCCTTTTCTTTTCATAGATATTTACGGTTACAGCTTTTATTATAGAATAGGAATTTTGGCACGTCCAGCTAAAATTCTTACAGTTTCCTGATATTTCCAGCAAACGGTAACCATAAATTCCTTTTGGATCCAACAAATTTCGATTTTTGTTTACAATTGAAAGGGGTTCGGTTAAAATGGATACAAAATGCATAACAGCCCCGCTTCCCGAAAAAAAAGGGAGGCTGAGGCCTGTTTTTCAAGATAAGGAAAGGAGGGGTATCTCAGATGAAATGCCCTTATTGCAATGAAGCGGACACAAAGGTGATCGACTCCCGGCCGGCAGATGACAACAGCTCCATACGCAGACGGAGGCAGTGCGAGCGCTGCGGCAAGCGTTTTACCACTTATGAGAAGCTGGAGACCATGCCGCTTATGGTCATTAAAAAGGACAACTCCAGGGAGACTTATGACCGTTCCAAGATCGAGGCCGGGATCATCCATTCCTGCCACAAACGGCCTGTCTCCCCTCAGCAGATCAACGCTATGGTGGATTCCATCGAAAACCGGCTGTTCAGCATGGAGGAGAAGGAGATCCCTTCCTCGGCCATCGGTGAGCTGGTGATGGAAAAGTTAAAGGATCTGGACGAAGTAGCTTATGTGCGCTTTGCTTCGGTTTACAGGGAATTTAAGGACGTAAATACCTTTATCGACGAGATCAGCAAGCTGTTAAATAAGTAGGAAGATGAACAGGAAGATAAGCAGGAAGGAAGCAAATGCATGATGCTTAAAAAGTTTTACCCGTGCCGGTATGAAGGATCAGCCTATACAGTGCCCTATGAGCATTATATGGGAAAGGGAATACGGGGGGTGATCTTTGATATCGACAATACGCTGGTTCCTCACGGGGCTTCGGCCGACCGTCAGGCAGAGCGCCTTTTTAAACAGCTTCGCACCATGGGTATGAAAACCTGTCTTTTGTCCAATAACAAGGAGAGCCGGGTAAAGCCCTTTGCAGAGCAGGTGGATTCCCCTTATATTTTTAAGGGCGGAAAGCCTGGGGGGAAGGGTTATGAGCGTGCCATGGAGATCATGGGTACAGACCGGAACAGCACTTTGTTTGTGGGGGATCAGCTTTTTACTGATATATACGGAGCCAATCGGGCCGGTATCTTTAGCATTCTGGTCAGTCCTATTAACCCCAAAGAGGAGATTCAGATTGTCTTTAAGCGGTATCTGGAAAAGCCGATACTATATTTTTACAAGAAAAACAAAAAAAGAACAGGTGAGAGAAGATGAATGGCAGAACAAGGATATGCGGCATTATAGGGGATCCGGTGGAGCATTCTATATCCCCGATGCTCCACCATTTTCTGGCAGAACGGACGGGTACGGATCTGGCATACGCCCCCTTCCGGGTAAAGGCAGAGGCAGTGGAGGAGGCGGTAAAGGGCGCTTATGCCCTGAACCTTCTGGGACTTAATGTCACCGTGCCTCACAAGCAGAGAGTTATGGAGTATCTGGACGGGATTGACCGGGAGGCAATGGCGATCGGAGCTGTCAATACCCTTGTAAGGACAGAGAAAGGATACAAGGGATACAATACAGACGGAGCCGGATTTCGCAGAGCGCTGTCTGAGTCAGGAATAAGGATCCAGGGGGAACGCTGTATCCTGTTAGGAGCCGGAGGGGCGGCGAAAGCGGCGGCCTGTGAGCTGGCCTGGGAGGGAGCCGGAGAAATCTTTATCCTGAACCGGAACAGGGAGCGGGCCTGTGAATTGGCAGACCACGTTAATGGGCAGGCGGGACGTCAGGCGGCAGTGGGAAAAGGCCTGGAAGATTGGAAGGAGATCCCAGCCATTGAGAAGGGATATTTGGCTGTCCAGTCCACCAGCGTGGGAATGGATCCCCATGGGGATCAGGTGATCTTAGAGGATCCTGCTTTTTACCGCCTGCTCCACACAGCGGTAGATATTGTATATACACCTTCCTGTACCAGATTCATGGAGCTGGCCAGGGAGGCTGGAGCCAGAGCAGTCAATGGACTGGATATGCTTTTGTACCAGGGGATCATTGCCTATGAGCTGTGGAATCCCGGAGTGAAGGTGGATCCCCTGACAGCCAGTGAGGCGAGACAGATGCTGGAGAGGCATCTGTCAGGAGGCCATAATGTCATTTTGACTGGTTTTATGGGCGCAGGGAAAACAAGCGTGGGAAAATATGCGGCCAAACATTGGGGTCTTCCCTTTATTGATACGGATCAGGAGATCGAGAGGGAGACAGGGATGGCTATTTCCGACCTGTTTGCAAAAGAAGGTGAGGAAGCCTTCCGTCAGATGGAGACAGAGACTCTAAGGCGTCTCGTTGGGAAGAAGGTCCATGCTGTGATCTCTGTGGGAGGGGGACTTCCCCTTAGGGAGGAGAACCGGGCTCTGTTAAAGCAGCTGGGCCAGACGGTCTACCTTGATGTAAGCCCGGATACAGTGATGGAGCGGATCGGCGGGGATGTATCCGACCGGCCTATGCTTCAGGGGGAGAATGTGAGGGAGCGGATCACCGGCCTGCTGGCTTTGCGGAAACCTCTGTATCTCAAGGCCGCGGATCACTCGGTTTCCGTTGATGGGAGAACGATTGAGGAGATTTGCGGCGAAATCCGCCGAAATATCGGTTTATAGGCAAAAAATGCTTGAAAATGCTCTCTACATAGTATAGAATAAAAAAGATTAAAGACGTATGGGACGCGCTGCAGCTGTGGATACAGGTGCGGGGCGCGTCATGAACGAACTCAAGGAGGAATATCTTTATGATATCAGCAGGTGATTTTAGAAATGGCGTTACACTGGAGATCGAGGGACAGGTTGTCCAGATTCTGGAATTCCAGCACGTAAAGCCAGGTAAGGGCGCTGCTTTCGTGCGCACCAAATTAAAAAATGTGATCAATGGCGGCGTGGTTGAGCGTACCTTCCGTCCTACTGAGAAATTCCCACAGGCAAGGATCGACCGTGTGGACATGCAGTATCTGTACGCAGACGGCGATCTGTATAACTTTATGAACCAGGAGACCTACGATCAGGTAGCTTTAAATCAGGACATCATCGGCGACGCCCTGAAGTTTGTAAAGGAGAACGAGGTATGTAAGGTTTGCTCCTACAACGGAAATGTGTTCTCTGTAGAGCCTCCTCTGTTTGTTGAGCTGGAAGTAACTGAGACTGAGCCAGGCTTTAAGGGCGATACCGCTACCGGTGCCAGCAAGCCAGCTACTGTAGAGACAGGTGCTACCGTAAGCGTACCGCTGTTTGTAGAGATCGGCGACAAGATCAAGATCGATACCAGAACCGGCGAATATCTGTCCCGCGTATAAGGATTATTGGATATAAGTCAGGTGAAAATGAGTGTTAGAGATTGCTCCGGCGGATGCCGGAGCAGTTTTTCGATTTGTCCGCCCTGTGCGGATATTGGAGATTATGCCAAAGGAGATAAGAAATTTTGAAGAAGATTCTGGATATAATGGAGCAGGAGCTCAAGAATGCCTTCACAGCCTGCGGATATGAAGATTCCTTTGCAAAGGTGGTTCTGTCCAACCGGCCGGATCTGTGCGAATATCAGTGCAACGGTGCGATGGCGGCAGCCAAGGCATACAAGAAAAAACCGATTGACATTGCTTCACAGGTAGTGGAACAGTTAATGGGAGAGGAGGGACACCCTGTATTTTCAGAGGCTGTGGCTGTTATGCCCGGATTTATCAATCTGAAGGTATCAGAGGCTTTTCTGGCATCCTATGCCGGGGAAATGGCAGCGGCTGAGAAACTGGGACTGGAAGCACCTGAAAAGCCGGAGACGATCATGGTAGATTACGGCGGCGCCAATGTGGCAAAGCCTCTTCACGTAGGCCACCTGAGGGCGGCTATCATCGGCGAGAGCATCAAGCGTATGGGCCGCTTCCTGGGCCATCATATGATCGGTGACGTACATTTGGGAGACTGGGGACTGCAGATGGGACTTATCATTGAGGAGCTGCGGGACCGCCAGCCGGATCTGGTATATTTTGACGAATCCTTTGAGGGGCCATTCCCGGAGGAAGCGCCCTTCACTATCAGCCAGCTGGAGGAAATCTATCCGGCAGCCAGCGCTAAGTCCAAGGCAGACGAGGCCTTTAAGGAAAGAGCCCATCAGGCCACTTTGAAGCTGCAGAAGGGCTATCCTCCCTTCCGTGCGATCTGGAAGCATATTATGAATGTTTCTGTGGCGGATCTGAAAAAGAACTATGGAAACCTGAATGTGGAATTTGACCTTTGGAAGGGCGAGAGCGACGCAGAGCCTTATATTGAGGACATGATCCAAATGCTTGTTGACAAGGGGCTTGCCCATGAGAGCCAGGGCGCTCTGGTAGTGGATGTGGCGGAAGAGACGGACACCAAGGAAATCCCTCCCTGCCTGATCCGCAAGTCGGACGGCGCTTCCCTGTATGCAACCTCCGATCTGGCTACCATTGTGGAGCGGGAGCAGGACTTTCAGCCGGACCGTTATATCTATGTGGTGGATAAGCGGCAGTCCATGCACTTTGAGCAGGTGTTCCGTGTGGCAAAGAAGTCCGGCATCGTAAAGCAGGATACGCCAATGATCTTTTTGGGCTTTGGAACCATGAACGGAAAGGACGGAAAGCCCTTCAAGACACGTGAGGGCGGCGTTATGCGTCTGGAAAAGCTGATCGACGAGATCAATGAGGCGGTATACCAGAGGATCATGGAAAACCGCACCGTGTCCGAGGAGGAGGCAAGGACCACTGCTTCTGTGGTAGGGCTTGCAGCCTTGAAGTATGGAGATCTGTCGAACCAGGCATCCAAGGACTATGTCTTTGATATTGAGCGGTTCACCTCCTTTGAGGGGAATACTGGGCCTTACATCCTTTATACCATTGTAAGGATCAAGTCCATCCTGGCAAAATACCGGGATAACGGTGGAGAGGTAAGCGCAGATGGTTCCGAGAAGAAGCTGGCAGCCTGTGAGGGCGCTTCTGAGAAGGCGCTGTACCTTACGCTGTCCAGATACAGCGAGGTGATGGAAAACAGTTTTGGGGAGACAGCTCCTCATAAGATCTGTCAGTATATCTACGAGCTGGCCAACGCATTTAACAGCTTTTACCACGATACCAAAATCCTTTCCGAGGAGAATCAGGACAGGAAAGAGAGTTATATTGGCCTGATCTCCCTCACGAGAAGGGTTCTGGAGACATGCATTGGAGTTTTGGGGATTGAGGCTCCGGAGCGCATGTAATCCGAAAAAACTAGATGGGACTGTGGAAAATCCCTGGAAGGATCGTCTGGTTGGGGGACGCCAAAGCCGGAGTATACGGGCAGCGGCGTCCCTGTACAGCCGAATCGTCACCAAAAATCAGCAAAGATCCGTTGGGTGGATGCAGGGGGAGCAGATGAAGATCGTCAAAATGGATGTCAGCAGCTTCTGGAAAGGAGAGGTTGGGGTCAAGGGCCGTGTGGAGGAAGAAGGAACGGTCTTTGATGTCCAGCTGTATTTGAGTAAGGACAGGGTAAGGGATTATTCCTGTTCCTGCAAAAAAGGGGATTCTTATAGGGGAATGTGTTCCCATGAGGAGGCCCTTTTTGCATATTACAGGGAGAAAAGGGAGGAGGCATCAAAGCCTCTTGTGCACACTTGTCCCCAGATTCAGGCTATGATCCGGGAGTACACCAACGAAGAAGTAGCCCGTATCCTGTCAAAAGAGGAGGAATCCAGGGTACACCTGGAGCCGGTGATGATGTTTGACGGAAAAGAGGTTTCTCTTGGATGTAAGGCAGGCATCACCCGGTTTTATGAGCTCAAGGATCTGTCAGCCTTTAAGGAGGCGGTGGAGCATGGGGCTTTTGTCTCTTACGGCAGGGAGCTGGCCTTCTACCACCATAAAACCGCGTTTTCACCGGAAAGCAGAGGGCTTTTGTCTCTGATCACAGGATTGACGGGAACACAGGGGCCGATGGGGCTGATCCCTTTAAGCCGTATGAGCCGGGACGTCCTTTTTGATCTGGTATCCGGCCAGGAGATAGAAATCCGCTTATGGGGAGTGGGAAAACAGGTTCTCTGCATCGGAGGCCGTGACCCTATATTGCATGTGAAGCTAGAAAAGACAGGAAGAGACGGGCTGCGCATCACCCTTTCCGGCCTGTCGGAGGGAACAGAAAGCCCTAGGAAGGTGGAAGCCTGCTTTCGGGGAGAACGGTTTTTCTACGCAGTGGCGGGGACGCGGTTTTACCGGTTCAGTGAGGAAGGAAGCCGGGTGGCAGGCCCTTTTCTGGAACAGATGAGCCGGGATAGAGGCGGATGGGCAGATATTGGCTCCAGGGAGATCCCCCTGTTTTATGAGCGGGTTTTAAAACAGATCCTTCCCTTCTGTCGGCTTGAGCTCTGTGACGTGGATCTAAAGGCATATGAGCCGGAGCCTTTGAAGGCTGTGTTTTACTTTGATACAGGGGAGGAGGGGCGGATCATCATGGAGCCGATCCTTTCCTATGGAACCTTTTCCTTCCACCCATTGGAGGATGAAAACCTGCCCCGGACTGTGTGCCGGGATGTGCCTCAGGAGGTTCGGGTAAGCCAGCTCATCCGAAAATATTTCAAATACAGAGATCCGGCTGGGGAGAAGCTCACAATGGATCCGGATGAGGAAACCGTGTACCGTTTTCTCACAGAAGGATTGGAAGAATTTTCCACCATGGGACAGGTAGAGGTATCAGAGACGCTGAGACAATGGACGGATACCTCCCTTCCACAGATCTCTGTGGGAGTACAGACAGGAAAGGGCTGGCTGGATCTTACCGTGGATACAGGGGGAATGGACCGGGAGGAGCTGAGGCAGATCCTTCTTGCATGCAGCACTCACCGGAAGTTCTGCCGTCTGAAAAGCGGGCGCTTCCTCCGGCTGGAGGAGGGAGGGCTGGCAGATGTAGGCCGTATGGCAGCAGCCCTTGACATAAGGGAACAAGAGCTGTTGGACGGCCATGTGCGGATCCCTTCCTACCGTGCTTTTTATCTGGATCATCTGCTGAAGGGGAGCCAGGGCCTGTCCTATTACCGGGATCAGCTGTTAAAGGCCATGGTCCGGGCTGTGAAATCCGTGGAGGACAGCGATCTTCCCATGCCCCTTTATCTTGAGGGGAAGCTGAGGGAGTATCAGAAAATAGGATACCTGTGGCTCAGGACATTGGACAGCTTCGGTTTTGGAGGTATCCTGGCAGATGATATGGGACTTGGAAAGACAGTACAGGTGATCGCTCTTTTGGAGGCTGTCTATGAGGAGGGGGAAAAGGCTCCGTCTCTGGTGGTCTGTCCGGCTTCTCTGGTTTACAACTGGGAACATGAGGCAAGGCGTTTTGCCCCTAACCTGACCATCCTGTCCGCAGTTGGAAAAAACACAGAGAGGGAGGAACTGTTAGAACGGGTTAAGGAGGATCCCTCCGGCGTACAGCTGGTAATCACCTCTTATGATCTGTTAAAGCGGGATATTGAGGCTTATGGGAGCATCCATTTCCGTTACCAGATCATAGATGAGGCCCAGTACATCAAGAATGCCGCCACCCAAAGTGCCAAAGCTGTCAAATCCCTGGACGTACAGACCCGTTTTGCATTGACGGGAACGCCGGTGGAAAACCGTCTGGGAGAGCTATGGAGTATTTTTGATTATCTCATGCCCGGATTTTTGTTTACTTACTCCCGGTTCAGGAGAGAGTATGAAATCCCCATTGTCCGGGAAGGGAATGGGGAGCGCCTGGCTCAGTTAAAGTCCATGATCGGTCCCTTTGTGCTGCGCAGGGTAAAGGGGGACGTCTTAAAAGAACTGCCGGATAAGGCAGAGAAAGTAGTCTATTCTGTCTTTGGACAGGAGCAGCGGCGCCTTTACGCAGCTCATGCAGCCCAGTTTAAGGAAAAGCTGGAAAATGGAGGGTTTGGCGGCCCTGGGGAGGGGAAAATAGAGATCCTGTCAGAGCTTATGCGCCTGCGCCAGCTTTGCTGTGATCCCCGCCTGTGTTATGATCACTATGAGGGCGGCTCTGCCAAGCTGGATACATGTATGGATCTGATCCGGCGGGCGGTGGAGGGAG
This sequence comes from uncultured Lachnoclostridium sp., assembly GCA_902464595.1. GTDB lineage: Bacteria > Bacillota > Clostridia > Lachnospirales > Lachnospiraceae > Enterocloster. The sequence goes on from CABQJX010000074.1 coordinate 12,698, forward strand.
GCCATAAGATCCTTCTGTTTTCCCAATTTACCTCTATGCTGGATCTGATCCGGGAACGGCTGGAAAAGGAGAGGATCTGCAGCCATATGCTGACAGGGGCTACCTCCAAAGAAGAACGGATCCGGCTCACCAGTGAGTTTGCCAAGGACAGGGTTCCTGTTTTTCTTATCAGCTTAAAGGCGGGGGGAACCGGTCTGAACCTGACGGCAGCAGATATTGTGATCCATTATGATCCCTGGTGGAATGCGGCGGCCCAGAACCAGGCCACGGACCGTACCCACCGCATTGGGCAGAAAAAACAAGTTACCGTGTACCGGATGGTGGTGAGGGATACCATTGAGGAGAATATTTTAAAGCTTCAGGAATCGAAGCGTTTCCTCGCGGATGCAGTGGTTCCGGAGGGAGTGGTTTCCCTGGCCTCCATGACGAAAGAAGATATTTTAAATGCTCTTTCCGGGGAAGCCTAGGGCTCTGGAAATGTGGGATCGGAAAGAGTAAGAGGGGATATAGGGAAAGCCGGAAATTAAAAAAGCAAGAAATAAAAAAAGCAAGAAATAAAAAATAGAGACTACGGAGGAATTGGAAAATGAAAGTACTGCTGTTAAACGGAAGCCCTCACGAGAAGGGATGTACCTACACTGCACTGTCTGAGGCGGCCAAAGAGCTGAACCGGGAGGGGATTGAGACAGAGATCCTTTACGTAGGCGGAGATGACGTTCATGGCTGTATGGGATGCGGAGCCTGTGGGAAGTTAGGGAAATGCCGCTTTGAAAACGATAAGGTCAATGAGGCTGTGGCAAAGATGAGAGAGAGCGACGGGCTGATCGTGGGATCCCCGGTTCACTATGCATCGGCCAGCGGGGCCATTACGTCTTTCTTA
>CABQJX010000075.1 GCA_902464595.1 uncultured Lachnoclostridium sp.
TAAGTCGGGGCTAATACTTAAAGTTTTTCGGGACATTTTCAAAAACGCTTGACATACCCACACCCACCTGTATCAGGATCTGATGAAGGGAATGGGAAGCGATCTGAGCTTAGAGGATTGGTTCCCGAAGTCCATGGCTCCTGCAGGGGCAGCCTTAAAAGCGCGCCATGTAGAGGCAGGCGTAAAGCTGGGGCTGGTGGAAGCAGTCCGATGCGGCGTAACTACCGTGGCAGACTACATGCAGCTTCAGCCGGTTAAGGGTTTGGGAAAGCTGGAGCTGTCCATTGCCAGGGAAATGGGAATGCGCATGGTATACGGCCGAGGCTACCGGGACATTGGGAAAAAAGAGCTGATCGAGCGGGCAGAGGATGTATTTGATGACGTAACAGCTCTGAAGGAAGAATTTGAGGGAGATGGAATGTACCGTGTATGGCTGGCCCCGGCCGCAGGATGGGGAGCCAGCCTGGAGCTTTTGAAGGCTACCAGGGAGTATGCGGACCGGACCCAGACCCCCATCATGATGCACATGTTCGAGACAGGGACCGACGATAAGATCAGCTGGGAGCGCAATAAAAAGAGCGCCATTGACCATTATGAGGAGTCAGGGCTTCTGGGGCCGGATCTTCTGGCTGTCCACTCGGTAGCCATCGGTGAGAAGGAGATCAGCGCATACGCAAGAAACGGTGTCTCCATGTCCTATAATCCCATAGCCAATATGTATCTGGCTTCCGGAGTGGCTCCTGTGGGGGCGCTGAAAAAGGCCGGGATCACAGTGGCGATCGGAACGGACGGAGCAGGATCCAACAATGACAACGACATGTTAGAGGCGATGAAGTTTGGAGCGCTGCTGCAAAAGACCTTCCACAAGGATCCTCAGGCAATGACTGCCGGACAGACACTGCGCATGGCTACTATAGATGGGGCAAAGGCATTGGGAATGGAGAAGCAGATCGGTTCCATTGAGGTGGGAAAGAAAGCGGATTTCTTCCTCTTTGATCCCTCAAAGAGCCCCAAATCATGTCCTGTCCACGATATTGTAGCAACCCTGATCTACTCAGGAGACCACAAGGCTGTGGATACCGTGGTGGTCAACGGAGTGCGCATCATGGAGGGAGGATGCCTCCTCACAGCTAATGAGGAGGAAATTTTACAGAATGCCCAGAAGATGGCAGATGATCTGGTGACATGTATCCGTGAAGGCTAGGAAGTTTTAAGGACGGGAAGTTTTTTGCGAATAGACAGAATGTAATAAAATAGACGAAAAGGAAAGAACAGGAGAAGATAGGAAGGAGACAGGTCAAATGGCAAAGATCTTAGGAATCTGCGGAAGCCCGCGGAATAAAGCGACAGAATATGCAATGAAAGAGGCGTTAAAGAGTATTGAGGGCAGAGAGGGGATTGAGACTTCCATGATCACCCTCAGAGGAAAGAAGATCGCGCCCTGCAACGGATGCGGATACTGCAAAAAAAATAAGACATGGTGCTGTCTGAAGGATGATTTCCAGCCTCTTTTGGAGGAATTTATGGAAGCAGACGCCTACCTGTTTGGATCACCGGTATATGCTTACGGACCGACCCCTCAGCTGAGCGCCTTTTTCAGCCGGATGCGTCCCCTGTTCCATGTGTACCCGGAGATCATGAGAGATAAGCTGGGCTCCGCTTTTGCCGTGGGAGGAACCAGGAACGGAGGAGAGGAAGCCACCGTTACAGCTATGCACAATATGATGATGGCAAGAGGGATCAATATTGTGTGCAATGAGGTATACGGATATGCAGGAGCTTTTATCTGGTCAAAGGATCAGGGAGCCGAGGGCGTGGAGGCAGATGAGACCGGTCTTGGAGGGCTGAAAAAGCTTGCAGGAAAGCTTGCCGACATGGCTCTGATCCGGGAATACGGAAAAAAGGCATTGGAAGAAAGAGAGGCGTAAACCCATGAGCGGGATTCGGGATTTAAGGGATTTTTTGGAAATATTAAAGGAGAATAAACTTCTCTTTGAGGTAGAAAAAGAGGTAGACTGGAATCATGAGATCGGCTCCCTTTTGGCAACCATGGAGGCGGAAGGACAGAAAACAGGGCTGTTCCACAAGGTAAAGGACAAGGGATTTCCAGTGTGTGGAAATGTGCTGGCATCTATGGACGGAATCGCACTGGCTCTGGGGTGCAAAAAGAATGAGATGACGGATTTTCTGGCAGAGTGTTTGGAGCATCCCATTAAGCCCCATGTGGTGGAGGATGCACCGTGCCATGAGAATGTGCTTACCGGAGATCAGGTAGATATGGGGCTTCTCCCAGTTCCCATTCATGCTCCAAAGGATGGAGGCCCTATTATCACAGGGGGAGTGATCGTCAGCAAGGAGATCAACGGGCCGCGGCAGAACCTGTCTTTCCAGCGTATGCATGTGAAAGGAAAAGACAAGTTCAGCATCATGATCAATGAGTGGCGTCACCTGAAGGAGTTTTACGACGAGGCAGAGAGCCAGGGACGGGCCCTTCCCATCGCGGTGGTGATCGGATGCGATCCGGTTATCTATGTGGGAGCAGGACTTCGCTATGACGGCGACGAGACAGAGATCGCGGGAGCGATCCGCAAGCGGCCCATTGACGTGGTCAAGTGCATCACTTCCGATATTTATGTGCCGGCTGTGGCGGAAATTGTGATCGAAGGTGAGATTTTACCGGATTACAGAGAGCCGGAAGGCCCTCTGGGTGAGTTTACCGGCCATTACAGCGAACCATGGAACAGCCCTATGGTACAGGTAAAGGCTATTACATACCGGAATGGAGCGATCTACCAGACGATTAACGGAGCCTCCTTTGAGCATATCAATCTGGGAAATGTGCTTCCCAGAGAGCCCCTTTTAAAGACACATACCAAGTATGTGAGCAAGGGAGTGACCAATGTACATATCCCGCCCTACGGCAGTGGTTTTCTGGCTATTATCCAGATGAAGAAAAAGAATCCGGGGGAACCGAAAAATGTGGCTTTGGCAGCTATGACTGCTTATGTGAACATTAAAAATGTGATCGTGGTGGACGAAGATGTGGATATTTACGATCCGGCTGACGTAATGTGGGCATTATCAAACCGGGTTGTACCGGAGCGGGATATTTTCTATATCCAGAACGCCCAGGGACATGAGCTGGATCCCTGCTCAGACGAGCGGGGCGTCCAGACTAAGATGGGTATCGACGCCACCTTAAATGAGGAAAGCCGCTGCCTGGAGCGTGTGCGTTATCCCAAGGTAGATTTGAAAAATTACCAGTAATTTACAGCGAATAGAAAGTTATACAGACAGGGATCTGCACCGGACAGAAAGGCCAGGACAAACACACAAGGACGAGAGGAGTAAAGAAGATGGGGACATATATCATCGGTATCACAGGAGCCAGCGGTTCTGTGTATGCAAAACGTACCATTGAACGGTTGATCGGAAAAGGACATCATGTGTGTATCTGCATGACCCAGGCGGCAAAGCTGGTAACAGAGGCAGAGCTGGGCTGGAAGATCGGGCAGGATACCTCTGCAAAGGATGCACAAGGTTATTTGAGGGAGCTGTTTGGGGATACAGAGCGGATCCACTACTACGATACCCACGCCATTGGGGCTGCGATCGCCAGCGGCTCCTTTGGAGTGGATGCCATGGCAGTGGTTCCCTGCTCCATGGGAACGCTGTCCTCCATCTCCATGGGCGCGTCAGGCAACCTGCTAGAACGGGCGGCGGACGTATGCTTAAAGGAGAGGAGGCCGTTGGTAGTGGTTCCCAGGGAGGCTCCCTACAACCAGATCCATCTGGAAAATATGAGAAAGCTGGCTTCCTATGGAGCGGTGATCATGCCTGCCTCTCCTGGCTTTTATGCAAGGCCAAAGACCATAGAAGAGTTGGTAGACTTCTTTGTCACCAGGCTTTTGGATCAGATGGGGCTCAGGGAACCTTCCCCCTGCCGGTGGGAGGGGATGGAGGAATGTATCCGTTCATAAGAAATCTGAATCAATCCTGCTCCTGTTTTATTTCGCATCTAAGGCTTCACGTTCCCTTTTTTCTTCCTCTGCTGTCTTTCCGGGAGCGATCAGATTTAATACAAAGGACATAACACCAGCCACAACCACTGGCTTAGTAAGCAGAGTCTGGGCTAAAGGCGGGAAGTTTTCCAGAGCTGCGGTTCCCTCCAGGGTGGACAGACCCATAGCTAAAGCGATGGAGACGCCTACAGTGGTGCTGTTGCGTGCTGTGAGAGGTTCGCTGGATACAAGCTTTAAGCCGATCAGGGTGATCATTCCGAATACGATCAGGGTTCCGCCTCCGATGACAGGGGCTGGAAGGGTAGAAACCAGGGCGCTGAATTTCGGGACAACTCCCAGAGCCAGCATAATAGCGCAGGCAATGGTGATCACGCGGCGGCTGACTACTTTGTTCATGGACACGATCCCCACGTTCTGGCTGTAGGAGGATACTACCGGAACACCAAAAATACAGCCTAAGAGGGTTGCAAGTCCGGAGGCTGCCACACCGCTGGTCAGCTCCTTTCCGGTGGGCTGCCGGTCAAAGCCGCCTACGGTCGTTTCGGTGATGTCGCCTACAGACTGCATCACATTTACAACGGTGATCAGGATAACAGGAAGCAGCATGGATACGTCGAAGGTAGGAGCGCCGTAGAAAAATGGCTTCGGTACAGCGATCCAGGAAGCGCTTGCCACTCCGTCAAAATGTACCATCCCCATAAAAAAGGCCAGAATATATCCTACTACTGCGCCTAACAGGATGGAGGCCATTTTTACAACTCCGGCTGATCTGGACAGCCGGAACAATAGTATTGGCCGTGTAAATCCTGACATAAGCCCATATGTCGGCGGGGGCCTGTTAAAATTTCCACGGGTTGAGTATAGAATATTGACTGGATTTTGTCAACTTGCACATTTTTGACGGAAAAATGGTGAAAAAAATCAAAAAAAACAATGATTTTATGAGGGTTTGGGTTGGCCTCTGCTGTGAAGAAGGAGGATAAGATCCTGGAGTAAAAAAATAAACTTTGTGGAATATGTTTAAAAATTTGCTGGTTTATTGTAATAAAGCGATATTTTTAAAAGAGAATATTGACTTTTGTCCATAAGATAACATAAAATTAATGGGATTAATGATAAACAAATCACAAGCATAAAGCATAATATTAACAAGCATAACATAACAAGCTATAAAGACAGCATAAGTTTTAGAACCTTTTTCCAAAAGGCAAAGAAACTTGTGCTGTTTTTTGTGTAACAGAAAATGACTCCGCTTACACAAAAAATAAAAAGCAGCAGAAAATGGATTGAATTTGGATCAAGGAGATAGGACGATGGAACTTGTATGTCTGCATATCAACAATATGGATTATCACGTAGCAGTGGAGAAAAACTGGACCCTGCTCCATGTGCTCCGGGAGGAGCTGGGGCTCACAGCAGTAAAGTGCGGCTGCAATACAGGGGATTGCGGCGCCTGCAAGGTGATCATTGACGGGGAGGCAGTGAACTCCTGCCTAGTGCTGGCCCGCAATGCGGTGGGAAAGAATATTGAGACAGTGGAGGGGCTTTCAGACGGCATCCATCTCCATCCCATTCAGCAGGCATTTATCGACGTGGGGGCAGTCCAGTGCGGTTACTGTACCCCTGGCATGGTCATGTCAGCCAAGGCGCTGCTGGATAAAAATCCGGATCCAACAGAGGAGGAGATCCGGGCTGGTATTTCCAATAATCTGTGCCGCTGTACCGGCTATGTAAAAATTGTAAAAGCCATTCAGCTGGCAGCAAAGCGCATGAAGGAGGGGAATTGATATGGGAACACAGAAACCGGAAATGATCGGCCTTAACATACCAGTCAGGGATGCAGCCCTGAAGGTGACGGGGCAGTTAAAGTATGTGGGAGATATGGTTCTTCCCCGTATGCTTCATGCGAAGGTCCTGTTCAGCCCTGTGGCCCATGCCAAGATCCGCTCCATTGATACCTCTGAGGCAGAGAAGCTTCCCGGCGTCCACGCAGTGGTCTGCTATAAGGACGCTCCTGAGGCGTTGTTCAACAGCTGCGGCGAGGAGATCGACGGGGCAAAGACAGAACGGATCTTTGATGACCACGTTCGTTATGTGGGCGACAAGGTGGCGGCTGTGGCAGCCGATACGGTAAAGATTGCAGAGCAGGCTTTAAAGCTTATCAAGGTAGAATACGAGGAGCTGCCCTTTTATCTGAGCCCGGAGGAGGCACTGGGAGAGGGGGCTTATCCGATCCACGGCCAGTCCAATGTGATCGAGGAGGTAACCCAGACAGCCGGAGATGTAGACCGGGGAATGGCTGAGGCAGACCGGATCTATGAAGATGAATTTGAGACTCCGGCCATTCATCATGGGGCCATTGAGACTCATGCCTCCCTGTCTGTCTATGAAAGCAGCGGAAAGCTGACCGTTTACACTCCCAGCCAGGATGTGTTTGGCCATCGCACCAATCTGTCCAGGATCTTTGGGCTTCCAATGAGCAAGGTGCGGGTCATCAATCCAGGCATAGGCGGAGGCTTTGGCGGAAAGATCGATATGGTGACAGAGCCGGTTACCGCCCTTTTGGCCATGAAGACAGGGAGGCCGGTGAAGCTGGTATATACACGTCGGGAGGATATTCCCTCCTCTAGAAACCGTCACAGCATGAAGATACGCTTAAAGACAGGCGTAAAGCTTGACGGTACGATCGTGGCCCAGGACATGGAGGTCTTAGTAAACGCGGGAGCTTACGCAGGGGGGACCATGAGCATCGTCTGGGCCATGAGCGGAAAATATTTTAAGATCAACAAGACGAAAAATCTCCGTTTCCATGCGGTTCCAGTATATACAAACACGCCTATCGCGGGAGCGATGAGAGGCTTTGGATCCCCTCAGGAATTTTTTGCCCAGCAGTGTCAGTTAAACCGCATTGCAGGGGATCTTGGCATGGATCTGACAGAACTGGAGTTAAAGAATCTGGTGGAGCCAGATGATTTCGATCAGAGAGACGGAATGCCTCACGGAAATCCCCGTCCCATTGACTGTGTGTTAAAGGGAAAAGAGCTTTCCCATTATGAAGAGGGAAAGAGAGAGCAGGAGGCAATGAAGAATGACCGCTACCGCATCGGTATGGGAATGGCTGTGGCTGCTCACGGAAACGGGGTATTTGGAGTAAGACCGGATACTACAGGCGTGATCATTAAAATGAATGAGGACGGTTCCGCCGTAATGTTTACAGGCGTCAGCGATATGGGAAATGGTTCCGTTACTACCCAGACCCAGGTGGTCAGCCAGGTGCTTGGGATCCCTATGGATCACATCGAGTGCGTCCAGGCAGATACGGATTCCACCCTGTGGGATATGGGAAATTATTCCAGCCGTGGTACGTTTGTCAGCTGCAGCGCAGCCCTTAAAGTGGCATCTCAGGTGAGGGAGGAGCTTTTGAAGGAGGCTTCCGGCCTTCTTGAGCGTCCGGTGGAGGATCTGGATATGGGAGAGGAATGTGTGGTAAGCCTGTCCGATCCTGAAGCCTCTGCCTCCCTGGCAGAGGTGATCCGCTATGCGAAGCAGGCTCATGGCAGAGACATCTGCTGTGCCGATACCTTTGCCTCCTGTGCTATGGCAGTGTCCTACGGAGCCCACTTTACAAAGGTGCGTGTGGATATGGAGACAGGAGAGGTCAAGGTTCTGGAGCACACAGCGGTTCATGACATTGGAAAAGCCATTAACCCTATGGCTGTGGAGGGCCAGATCGAGGGAGCGGCCCAGATGGGGCTTGGATATGCCCTGACGGAAGGCCTGATCTTAGACGAAAAGGGAAAGGTAAAGAATTTTACCCTGAAACAGTATCATATGCTTAATTCCCAGGAAATGCCGCTGATCCGGGTGGGAATGGTAGAACGCATAGAAAAATCAGGCCCCTTTGGTGCAAAGAGCATCGGAGAGTGCTCCGTTGTGCCGGTAGCAGCTGCTGTGGCAAACGCTGTGTCTAATGCCATTGGAGCACAGATCCATCAGATTCCCATGAGGCCTGGATCCGTAAAAAAGGTGATTGAGGAAAATCAGGGAAAGTAACCGGTGGCGGAATCCGTCCGGAAAGCTGCAAAAGCATACAAAATTAAAATACATATATTAAGGAAGGAATAGAATATCCCGGTTGACGGTCTCGTAGAACATGCGGCGGATCTCACCGGGATCTTTTGTTTGGGCCAGGATCCACATGATCTTTGTCACCGCTGCTTCCAAAAGGCCAAATTCCTGCTTGATGCTTTTTCCTACCTCATAGACGGACATGTTGCTCCCCTCATTGGTGACCTGGGTTGTCATGACCACCGTTTTTCCCAGGGCAGTCCATTTTGCCACGGCCCGGTGATAATCTCCCTCCTCATAACTGGGAAGGCCGCCTACGCCGAAGGATTCCACGATCACGGCATCGTAATGGCCTGCCATGTAGTCGAGAAGGGAGGCATCCATGGAGGGGATCAGCTTCAAAAGCCCCACAGCTCCGTTCATTTTTCTGTAAAAGCGGACAGGACCTGAGGCCCGGTCCTTATCGTCCAGGTAAAAGATGATGTGGCCGTCCTGTATGATGGCAATGTAAGGGAAATTGATGCTGGAAAATGCATTGTAGCTTTTGGTCCGCTCCTTTTTTCCTCTGGTTCCGGCGATGACTTTTCCGTCGAACACAATGTTGACGCCGTGAGCTTTGGGGGAGGAGGCAAAAAGCAGGCTGTCTGCCAGGTTGATGCGTGCATCCGTATTGTCCATGTCAATCGGCTTTTGGGCTCCTGTGATGACAATGGGCTTTGGAGAATTTTGGATCAGATAAGAGAGGGCAGCAGCGGTGTAGGCCATGGTGTCTGTGCCGTGGGTGATGACAAAACCGTCATATTCATCGTAGTGCTCCTCGATCGCCTGCTCCATAGCCAGCCAATGGGAGGGCTGTATATTCGTGCTGTCTATGTTCATCAGCTGTATGGAACGGATCTCGCAGTAATCCCTGCTGTCTGGCACATAGGACAGGATTTCTGTGGAGGTGATGACTGGCTTTAGTCCTGCTTCCGTCCTTTTGCAGGCAATGGTCCCTCCGGTTCCGATCATAAGAATACGTTTCATCTGACATGTCCTTTCGTGATTGCCAGAAAAGGAAAAACTCTGGCAAAATATTTGCTGTGATCTTTGGGATAAATCCCCTCTTCTCTTTACAATTATAGTAAGAAACCCTTAAATTTACAATCCCTTTATTGATTTTACAGATAATTATGTTACAATAAGTATAAACTAATAGTGGTGTCTTCATTTATAAAACGCAGGCTGGGGAAGCCTGAGAGGATCCCGGCAGCGTGGGGAAGAAAGGTGGGGTGGTATATGTCAATTGTCTGGCTGATTGCCTTTGTAGTTTTTCTGGCAGTGGAGGGAATGACTGCTTCCCTGACCAGCATTTGGTTTGCAGGCGGTTCCCTGGCGGCCCTTATGGCCCAGGTGTTAGGCGGCGGTCTTAAGATCCAGCTCTCCGCTTTTGTGGCTGTGTCCTTTTTGCTGTTTCTTATGGTGCGGCCATTTGCACGCAGCTATCTTTTCAGGCAGAAAACGGAGACCAACGTGGACGGCTTTGTAGGACGCCGGGCAGTGGCAAAGGAGCGCATCGACCGAGAGAACGGCAGTGCTGTCCTGGGAGGGGAGACATGGCTGGCGAGAGCTGCAAAGGAAGGGGAAGTCTTTGAGGCAGGACAGACCGTTGTGGTAGCTGGGATCCAGGGGGCGAAACTTTTGGTGGAGGCAGAGCGCTGCAAGGAGGAGCCTGACCGGAAGAATTTATAAAAATCATAGGAAAAAGGAGGAGTACTATGTTTGGTGTCATAAGCGGATTTTTTATTTTCATCCTGATTGCAGTCATTGTTTTGGGGATTCTTTCTACCTGCATCCGCGTTGTTCCTCAGGCACAGGCCCTGGTGGTGGAGCGCATGGGAGCCTATCTTGGAACCTACGGTGTGGGAATCCATTTTTTGATCCCCTTTATCGACCGGGTGGCAAAGAAGGTGAACCTGAAGGAGCAGGTAGAGGATTTCCCGCCCCAGCCGGTAATCACAAAGGATAACGTTACCATGCAGATCGATACCGTGGTATTTTTCTATATCACAGACCCGAAGCTCTACGCTTACGGGGTGGAGCGTCCCATCTTAGCCATTGAGAATCTGACAGCCACCACCCTGCGAAATATCATTGGTGATCTGGAGTTAGACGAGACTCTCACATCGAGAGAGACCATCAATGCCAAAATGCAGGCCTCCCTGGACGTGGCCACGGATCCCTGGGGGATCAAGGTGACCAGGGTGGAGCTTAAAAATATCATCCCTCCGGCAGCGATCCAGGAGGCCATGGAGAAGCAGATGAAGGCAGAGCGGGAGCGCCGCGAGGCCATTCTCCGTGCGGAGGGCGAGAAGAAGTCTATGATCCTGGTGGCAGAGGGAAATAAGGAATCAGCAGTGCTTAATGCTGAGGCGGAGAAGGAGGCAGCCATTCTTCGGGCTGAGGCAGAGAAGGAAAAGAAGATCAAAGAAGCCCAGGGCCAGGCCGAGGCCATCCGTACAGTCCAGCAGGCTACGGCGGACGGTATCCGCTTTATCAAGGAGGCGGGAGCAGACAATGCTGTTCTCCAGTTAAAGAGCCTTGAAGCATTCCAGGCAGCTGCCAACGGAAAGGCTAACAAGATTATTATCCCTTCCGATATTCAGGGGATTGCCGGGCTGGTGAAGTCTATCGCAGAGGTGGCAGCAAAAGACGAGATCCAGGGATAAAATCCAGTAGACAAAGATTGAGGGATAGGATAATATAAAAGTAAGAAAATAGTACCCATCAGTGCCTGATCCTGGTGGGTGCTGTTTTATTACTTATGAAAATCCAGAGCTGTCCGGGTGCGGATAACCGGGCAGCGGCAAAAGACGAGGTGGAGTATGGGAAATGAGGCAGTAAAGAAAAACAGGATCACAGAGGGGAGTATTATCGGACAGCTTCTTTTGTTTTTCTTCCCCATTCTGTTTGGAACATTTTTCCAGCAGCTGTACAATACAGCAGACGCCATGGTGGTGGGACGTTTTGTGGGAAAACAGGCGCTGGCAGCTGTGGGGGGAACGACCAGTACCCTGATCAACCTTCTGGTGGGATTTTTCGTAGGCCTTTCCAGCGGCTCCACAGTAGTTATATCTCAGTTTTATGGAGCCAGGAAGGCAGACAAGGTGCATTGGGCGGTTCACACCTCCATCGCCTTTTCTGTTATGGGAGGGATCCTGTTTATGGCGATCGGGCTGCTGGCGTCCCCCTGGGCTCTCCGTGCCATGAAGACGCCGGAGGATGTGATCGGACATGCAGTGGTTTACATACGTATCTATTTCCTGGGGATCATCCCAAATCTGATCTATAATATGGGCGCTGGTATCCTGCGGGCTGTAGGGGATTCCAAACGGCCTCTGTATTTCCTCATCGCCAGCTGCTTTACCAATATTATTTTGGATGTGATCCTGGTAGCCATGATGGATATGGGCGTGGCCGGCGCAGCAGTGGCTACCATTTCTTCCCAGCTTCTAAGCGCCCTTTTAGTAGTCTGGGCCTTGGTAAAGACAGAGGACATGTATAAGCTGGAATGGAGCAAGGTGCGCATTGACCGGCGGATGCTGCGGCGGATCGTGCGCATCGGCATTCCAGCCGGAATGCAGTCTGTCATGTATAATATTTCCAATGTTATCATTCAGGCAGGCGTCAATACACTGGGAACAGACAATGTGACGGCCTGGGCTACTTATGGAAAGGTAGACGGCCTGTATTGGATGATGATCAATGCCCTGGGTATATCTGTGACGACCTTTGTAGGTCAGAATTTCGGCGCAAGGCGTATGGATCGGGTGAGAAAGGGAGCCGGGGCTTGTATGGCCATCGGCGTGGTTCTTACAGGTACGGTGGCAGCGGCACTGACGAAGTGGGGATACCTTTTGGTGGAGCTTTTTACCACCGACGCCCAGGTTCAGGCCATCAGTATGAACCTGATCCATTTTATGGTTCCAACTTTGGTGACCTATATTGCGATTGAGATCCTTTCAGGAACGCTGCGCGGGGTAGGCGATGCCTGGATGCCTTTAGTCATAACCGGTATCGGAGTCTGTGCAGTCCGCGTTCTCTGGATCATGCTGGTACTTCCTCATTTCCATACCATTATCGGAGCTGCCTTCTGCTACCCCCTGACCTGGAGCCTGACCTCCATTGCTTTTGTTATTTATTACTATTTCTTCAGCAGCCTGAAGCGGTGGAATGTGCGCCCGTTTTGGAAGAAAAGGAGATCATAGCCTATATGCTGCGCTCCTCGGTACTGGGGCTGCTGGGATCCGGTCTGTTGTACCGCAGGTTTTTCTGCTGTGACTGGAAAAGCCTTTCGGCCAGAACCTGTCTTTGAATAAAACAGGAAAATATGGAAATGCTTTCTGTATCATAAACCTGCAAGGTGGGAGACAGGAGGAAAAACATGACCAGGACACAGGTGACATTTCGCTCTATCGAGGATGTAAAACAGTTTGTGCAGCAGGCGGAGAAACGCCGGGAGGAGGTGGACGTCTGCTGTGGAAGCTGCATGGTGGACGGGAAATCTCTTTTGGGGATTTTGAGTCTGGGGATCTGCAAGACCCTGGATGTGGTGATCCACGACTGACCTGTCTTTGAGACAGAACAATTACTATTGCCATAAATAGCCCAGCTGCCGGAAGATCCAGATGGAAATTCGGGAAAACTGGGCTGAAAACAGGAAGAAGATGAGAGACATATGATCCATGATATTGCTCCCCATACATACAAGGTTGGGTTTGAAAACAGGGAGCCTGAAAACGAAGATTATTTGCTTTATTATGAAGGGGATAAGGTTATGCTGGCCTGTGATCCGATGGGGCTCCGTTTCCCCACGCTGGAAGAGTGGAGGAGGGATTCGGGGAATTTCCGGGAGCCTCAGGGAGATGATTGCCGATACCTTTTTGCCATTGACGGACGGGGATATTTTCTTGCCAGGGAGCTGTCCCTTCCCGCCCATGGAGGCTATGTGATGGAACCGATCACGGTATTCCGGGATTTTGAACCTATGTACCAGGCTTTTGCTGGGATCACTGGAAGCCAGCTGTACCGATGGCTGGAGAGCCGGAAATTCTGCGGAGTATGCGGGGAAAAGATGGAACCGGGAACCAGGGAGCGTTCCTTAGTCTGCCCTTCCTGCGGCCATACGGAGTATCCCAAGATCAGTCCCGCAGTTATCGTGGCCGTTACCAAC
>CABQJX010000076.1 GCA_902464595.1 uncultured Lachnoclostridium sp.
AGAGAGCGGCCCTCTGGATGGTATACGGGCAGCAGGTGACGATCAGGGAGATGGCTGTAAACTTAGGAATTTCCGAAAACGCCATTAGATCCAGATTGTATCAGGGGCGGCAGAAGCTGATGGAAAGAAAAGCCGATTTCCGGAAATACGGAATCGAGCTTACTGCAATCCCGGTATCTATGCTGGTTGCCATGGCGTTCCGGGATACCGTTTATGCGGCAGGATCCGCGGGATATGCCGCAGGAACAACTGCGGGAACAACCGCAGGAGCAGCCCCAGATCATCATTCCTTTGCTGATAGGAGCAAAAAGACAGGAGTTAAAAAAAGGGCTGTTGTGGCCGGAGCGGTCATTGCCGGAGTGGCCGGAGCGGGCATTGCCGCTGCGGCAGCAGGCAAAGTGGCTTTCAATCATACTAATGCCTCATACATGGAGCCGATCGAGGAAAAAATAGAGGCTTTTAACGACCGGACTTATGGCATGAAGACAGAGCTTGGAGTCTATTATCCCGACGAGGCTTTAAAACAGATTGAGGTGCTGCTGAAAAATAGCGACGACTATACGACGCAGGATTATTACCAGCAGTGGGAAAATGAAACGTCTTACCAAAGCGTTCTTTTTCAGCAGGCCTGCAGTGACTACGATGCCCGGTTTGGCGATGACTGGAAAATCACGTACAAAAAGCAAGAGGCGAACAAACTCCCGAAGGATAAAGTAAAAAAGCTGAACAGAACGTATCAGGATCCTTATTCCGTGTATCCCCAATCAATGCTCCCTGCGATTTATACAGGGTATTCAGATGAGGAAAGGGAATTAGAAAACTGGTTTGAAGAGCATGAAGTAAAAGAGGCCTATGAAGTGACGCTGGATATGAAAATCAAAGGCTCCAAAGGCAGGGGAGAAGCCAAAGCGGAGGCAATCGTGGCAAATTACGGTGGCGACTGGCTGCTGTATGCCGCCGGATCGCCCGACGATCTGGTGTACTCCATTTCCTTTAGAGAAGTGAATGGTTCCGAAGGGGAAGAAAAAGATAAGAATAAGGATAAGGAGAAGGCGGAGGCGGAGGAAGCTTTCGGTTCCAGCATGGCGGAAAATAACGGGGCTTTGGATTATGCCAATGAGACAAACAGAAAGGCTGTGGATGTGCCGTCTGCTGTGACAGCTGAAGCAGACAGTGAGAAGCCGAAAGAAGAAAAGAAGGCTGCTCGAATCACTTCAGAACGGATCAATGTGGACGAAACCTATTATAAAATCGTTTTCACAGCAGTTACAGAAGCAGGCGAACCGTTATGGGAGTATGTCAGTGAGGAAAATATAAGTGCAGAATTGGATTCCGTTGGTCTGTTTGATATTCATAAAGATAAAGTATATCTATATGACAACGGATCAATCCTTGTGCTGGACTGCAGAACGGGAAACGAGGTATGGAGAAATAAGGAGTTTAGCGGAGGAGAGGCTTCATATGTATTTGATGCAAAAGATAATTTATATGTTTGCGGATTTTACGGCCCAGATATTATGAAAGTTGATTCCTCGGGAAAGACCATTTATCGTATCCAGACATTGAAGGATAAGTATTACTGGCCATATCAGCTTGACTATATAGAGCATGACAATACTGTTGCAATAACCTTTGACGGAAATGATTCAGGCTCTGGAGTAAACACATTAGTGCTGGATGCAGAAACCGGGGAAGTTATTTCAGATCATGAGAGCAATGAGGGCAATTTATCTGGAAAGGGAAACGGAGCTTTCGGTATGGAAACGGGCAATTTCATGTATGTGGTAAATTGCAAACAAAGCATTACCCTTCGGACACAGCCTTCAACCTCTGCCAGTGAAATATGTCAGATTCCATTGTATGGTGCTGTGATATATCATGGCATGGCTGAGAATGGCTTTTATGAAGTATCCTATCTGGGGAATCGGGGATACGCACTGGCTGAGTATTTAGACATGTATGAGCCGCAGATTTAGACAGGAGCAACATGCACGATGGTAAACTGCAATGAATCCATTACTTTGAGAACCAGCCCATCTACAAAAGCGGATGAAATCCTGCAGATCCCCTTTGGGGCGAGCGTGGATTATATCCAATCTGCTGCAAATGGCTTTTACTTAGTTTCCTATTGTGGATATAACGGTTATGCATTGGCTTATGGAAAGTAAATGCGAAAGGTATTAAAAAAGGAAAACACAATGAAACAACAGACGAATGCGAAGGTCCGGTTCAGTATTTCTATGGCAATTTTTGGAACGCTGGGGGTATTTACAAGGAATATTGCCGTAAGCTCCGGCGAGCTTGCTCTGTACAGGGCGGTTCTGGCTCTTTTGCTCATAGCCGTGTACCTGGCGGCTGTGGGACAAAGGCTGGATTGGAGATCCATAAAAAAAGAGCTGGGTTTCCTCTTTTTATCGGGAATTGCAATGGGGCTGAACTGGATCCTTCTGTTTGAGGCGTATAAATATACGACGATCTCCGCAGCGACCCTGAGCTATTACTTTGCCCCGGTGATCGTGACCGCAGTGTGTCCCCTTCTGTTTCACGAAAGGCTGAATCGTAAGCAATGGATCTGTTTTGCCATGTCTGCCCTGGGGCTGGCGCTGTTAGCCGGGGGTGAGATTTTTGGCGGAACACGGGATTTTATGGGAATCCTGTTTGGCCTCGGCGCGGCCGCGTTTTATGCGGCCGTGATCTTGCTGAATAAATCGATCAAAAAGGTGGAAGGGATCCACAGGACATGGATCCAGTTTTTTTCTGCTGCCATTGTTTTGCTCCCATACGTTTTCATGACAACGGGAGTAACACTGGGAAAATTAAACAGAACAGGTTGGGTGAATCTCCTGATCGTAGGCCTGTTCCACACAGGTTTTACCTATTGTATGTATTTTTCTTCGTTAAAGGAGCTGCCAGGACAGAAGGCGGCCATCCTCAGCTATATCGATCCCCTGGTGGCAGTGTTCGTTTCTGTTCTCGTTTTGGGAGAGAAGATGACCGTAGGGCAGGCTGTGGGAGGCGCGCTGATCTTAGGGTTTACTCTCTGGAATGAAATTTCGCCGAGGGGCGGAAGGAAAGAAAGGTGACAAAATAGGGAAAGCGGATTACCTGGTTTTTACTTCTGTTTTACCCTAATGGGATTTGGGCAGAAAAAGACCAGGATCCAGAATATCATTTTGCTGTGAAAATCTTTTTAAAAAAAGGCAGATTAACGGATTTTTAACAAATCGAGAAAATTTTAACAATATATATTGATTTTCACTTTGGATTGTTATAAAATGAAAAAGAATTTTTTTTAATTTTACAAGTTCACAAGAAATCATAGGAAACGAGGTAATGTAAGATGGCAAAGATTGATTTAAGCAAATATGGCATCACAGGTACTACAGAGATCGTTTACAATCCTTCTTACGAATTATTATTCGAGGAAGAGACAAAGTCTACAAACGAAGGTTATGAAATTGGTCAGGAAAGCGAACTCGGAGCTGTCAATGTTATGACAGGTATCTATACAGGCCGTTCTCCTAAAGATAAGTATATCGTTGTTGATGAGAACTCAAAAGACACTGTATGGTGGACAACCGATGAGTATAAGAACGATAACCACCCAATGTCAGAGGACGTTTGGGCAAAGGTAAAGGATATTGCCCAGAAGGAGCTCTCTAATAAGAGACTGTTTGTTGTGGATGCTTTCTGCGGAGCTGATAAAGAGACAAGAATGGCAGTCCGCTTTATCGTTGAGGTTGCATGGCAGGCTCATTTCGTAAAGAACATGTTCATCAAGCCAACCGCTGAGGAGCTTGAGAACTTTGAGCCTGATTTCGTTGTATACAATGCTTCCAAGACAAAGGTAGAGGATTACAAGGAGTTAGGACTCAACTCTGAGACCTGTGTTGCTTTCAACATCACAAGCCGTGAGCAGGTGATCATCAACACATGGTACGGCGGCGAGATGAAGAAGGGTATCTTCTCCATGATGAACTACTACCTCCCATTGAAGGGCGTTGCTTCCATGCACTGTTCTGCAAACACCGATCTCAACGGTGAGAATACAGCAATCTTCTTCGGCCTTTCCGGTACTGGAAAAACAACTCTTTCCACCGATCCAAAGAGACTTCTCATCGGAGATGACGAGCACGGCTGGGATGACAACGGCGTGTTTAACTTCGAGGGCGGCTGCTATGCAAAGGTAATTGACCTGGACAAAGATTCTGAGCCTGATATTTACAATGCGATCAAGAGAAACGCCCTTCTTGAGAACGTTACCCTTGATGAGAACGGAAAGATCGACTTTACCGATAAGAGCGTGACTGAGAATACACGTGTATCTTATCCGATCGATCATATCAACAACATTGTAAGACCGATCTCCGCAGCTCCTGCAGCAAAGGATGTGATCTTCCTTTCTGCTGATGCGTTCGGCGTACTTCCTCCTGTATCAATCCTGACTCCAGAGCAGACACAGTACTACTTCCTGTCTGGATTTACTGCAAAGTTAGCAGGTACAGAGAGAGGCATCACAGAGCCTACACCTACCTTCTCCGCTTGCTTCGGCCAGGCATTCCTGGAGCTGCATCCAACGAAGTATGCAGAGGAGCTTGTAAAGAAGATGACAAAGAGCGGCGCAAAGGCTTACTTAGTCAACACTGGCTGGAATGGAACAGGAAAGAGAATCTCCATCAAGGATACCCGCGGTATCATTGATGCCATCCTTTCCGGAGCTATCAATACCGCTCCTACCAAGAAGATCCCAATGTTCAACTTTGAGGTTCCAACAGAGCTTCCAGGTGTAGATTCTAAGATCCTTGATCCAAGAGACACTTATGCAGATGCTTCCGAGTGGGAGACCAAGGCAAGAGATCTTGCTTCCAGATTTAACAAGAACTTTGCAAAGTATGAGGGAAATGAAGCTGGCAAGGCATTAGTTGCCGCTGGTCCTCAGCTGTAATAAAAAAAGCGCAGAATTGATTGATCTATGCGCCTGTATCCGTTGCGATGCAGGCGCATTTTTTCTTTCAGGCTGTAGACTTATGACTGGATAGGATATATAATTTTCTTGTAGGACAGATGATCTTAGGCGCGGAAGAAGAAAGAGGGTGTTTCGGTGGCATATGATCAGGAAAAAGAAAAGCAGGAAGCAGTGGAAGCAGGCATCAGGGCAATAAAAAGCCTTAGAGCCGCACAGGATCATTTAAACAGGGCGAAGAATTGGGGAGTCTGGGATATGTTTGGCGGAGGATTTTTCTCTACCATGGCGAAGCAGTCTAAAATGAACCAGGCAAAACAAAACATGGAGCAGGCGAAATGGGATCTTAAAAATTTCAACAAAGAGTTGGAGGATGTAAATATTTCCTGTCAGCTGCACATAGAAACAGGTGATTTTCTTTCTTTTGCCGATTGGTTTTTTGACGGATTTATTGTGGACTGGCTGGTTCAGGAGCGGATCGGACAGGCCTCCCAACAGGTGGAACAGGCGATCCGGAGGGTAGAGGAAATACTTAGGGAGCTGCAGCGTGTTTGATGGCGATTCTCGGATTTTTTTCTCTCAAATATGTGAATTGCCAAAAAGTTGCGCTTGAAAAACAGATGAGTTTGGGGTATAATAACACCAGATAAAAGAGCGAATGTAATTACCTGGGGTGTTCGATATTCTTACCAATTTTGAACCTACATTAGACAAAAGGGATTCCAATATTTTTAAGCGGATGTCAGGCCTCCGTCGAGTGGAAGGCAGATGTTTAAGTGAGGTTGCCCACCTAGCATTGCTAGGCGTCAATAAGTAAGAGCCGGCATTCTGGGGTTACAGATGATAAAAGCAGCGGGGCTCCCGCTGCTTTCTTTTGATACAAATTTACAGGAGCTGTTTATGAAAAATAAAATGATCCTATGGGTATGCACTGTGGTCACAGTGGTAGTATCCTTAATGGCAGTGATCGTCCGTCTGGAACCTCGGGGAGAGGGGATCCCCAGAGCCCAGGCCATGAAGGCCATGGCGCTGGCTTTCACGGATAAGGCTGCCTGTGAACAGCTGGCCACAGAGCGGAAGCAATCCCATTTTTCGGAAAAAGAAAAGAATAATTGGTTTGTGATCTACATGGATTATCTCTATGACCAGGGATGTCTGGATGAGGAAATGACACCGCCCACTCTGACAGCGGCCCAGGATTTCCTTACATACGGGGAAGCCGCTTATATGGCTGGAAGTGTATCGGGAAAGCTGAAAGGGGAGGCAGGCTCTACCAGAAATAACCGAGAGCAGCCGATCCCGGCAGATGAATGGTGGGAGCTTTACGACGCCATACGCCAGGAGACAGATCCAGAGGGAGAGATACAGGAGATAGAGGCTATTCTCTATGGAACCCCCTCTAACCTGCCTCAGGCAGAGAGCTGGACGGCCTATACGACCAGGGGGGATTTTGGGTTTCAGGGCCTGGCTCTTGATTCTTATCTGGACTGTGAGATCCGTTTTCTGGCCAGGGCAGGGGAGATGATATATGTAAACCTTGTGTCGGAGAATGCGGTTTACGAAAATGTATGGGTTTCTGAGGAGGATAAGGGGCATTTTAAGGCATATCTGGGATCTGCCTGGCGGGAATTTCCAGCAAAGGAGCCAGTGGAAAACGAGGCGGAAATAGGAGGCAGCCTGGCAGATTTACATATGGAAAATGGAAAATTAGTAAAGATCACCGTGAAACGGGATCGGATCCGGGGAAAAGTGTTATCGGTCACGGATCAGACGATCGAGATAGAGGGATACGGAGAGATCCCTCTGGCGGAGAATTTTCATGTGTATAAGATATACGGGGATTTTCAGATCCTGGGGCCTTCGGATATTCTGGTAGGATACGATCTGCAGGAATTTGTGACGGCAGACGGAACGCTGTGCGGGGCTCTTCTGGAGAGGGAATTTGACGCGCAGACTATCCGGGTTCTTCTCACGGATACAGGATTTCAGAGCATCTTCCATCCATCGGTGCGCTTAAAGATAAGGGAAGGGGCCGTTTTGGAGTATGAAGGGGCAAAGGGGGAACAGAAGGAGGAAAGGCTGGAGGCCGGGACAGAGCTTGCTGTGGAGCCGGATAGCCCTTATCTGGAATATGGGCGCATGAGGATCACACCGGATGGGGAAGAAGCCATTACTCTGCTGTCTGTGGAGCGGACCCAGGGAAACCCTGTTTACAGCGGAAGCCTTGAGATCAAGAAAACAGAGGAAGGATTGGTGTTAGTCAATGACCTTTATCTGGAAGATTATCTGGAAAAAGTGGTGGCCAGCGAGATGCCCCCTTCCTATGAGAAAGAAGCCCTGAAAGCCCAGGCAGTCTGTGCCAGGACGTATGCATACCGCCAGATCCAGGGGAATGCTTACAGCCAGTACGGGGCTCATGTTGATGACAGTACGAAATTTCAGGTCTACAACAATACCGTTTTGCAGGAACGGGTGATCCAGGCTGTGAAGGAGACTTATGGAACCATGCTTTTTTATGAAGATAAGGCCATTGAAGCCTTTTACTTCTCTACCTCCTGCGGCAGGACTGCAGACGGGAGCGTATGGGGAAGCGATCGGGAGGCCTATCCGTATCTGCAGGCAAAAGAGGTGAAGGAAGGCGGGAGGAAGCTGACAGAAGAGGAGAATGGGAATTTTGTTTCCTATATTAAAAATGGAGACGCCTCCTCTTATGACAGCGGCTATCCCATGTTTCGGTGGCAGACGGATATTCCAGCCTCCCTTCTGTCTGACAAGGCAGCAGGGATCGGAGAAGTCCAGTCCGTAGAGGTGACAAAGAGAGGATCCGGGGGTATTGCCAGCCAGCTGACGGTCACTGGATCGGAAGGAAAGAAGACGGTAGAGGGCCAGTCGGCCATCCGTTCTTTCTTAGGAGATCCCTCCCTTGTGATCACGAAGAATGACAAAAAGACCATGACCGGTTCATCTTCCCTCCCAAGCGGGTTTATCGCTGTGGAAAAACAGGATAGGGATGAGGGAGGCATTTCATTCCGTATATATGGGGGAGGTTTTGGACATGGAGTTGGAATGAGCCAGAATGGAGCTCAGGGTATGGCAAAGATGGGAAAGGGATATAAAGAAATTTTGGGATTTTTTTATCCTGGTACACAGGTACGGGGAGTTCGTTAGGATAATAAAAAAGACGCCGGTCGTTCTTAGCCTTAGAGGGCAGAGGATCCGGTGTCTTTTTTGCTGATAAGACGATTCTTATTTTATAGCATGTGTCCGTGTCCTTTTTATGCAACCAGGAACACCTCTGCATGCTGTAAGCCGTGCTGATAGGATTCTGTGTGGGTGTTGAAGAAAATATCGATATGGTTTCCTTTGACAGCGCCTCCTCGGTCCTCCGCAGTATAGACTACCCCGTTGATCATAACCTGCGTGCCGTAAGGGATCACATTCGGATCCACTGCAATGGTACGTCCTGCGGTAGCCACAGCGCCCGTGCTGGTGTGGCGTCCCCAGCCGCCGGAACAGGAACGGCAGGGACAGTAGCCGGTGGTCTTAAAAACTCCAAGAGGGATCAGGCCGGATGGACTGCTGCTTTCGCCGTCGCTTTCATCTGCCTTAGGCTGCCCGTTTGTATAGGTCTGGGGATTGGAAAAGGAGCGGCCCTCTGCCATGCCCTCGATCAAATAAACGCCCTCCGGCAGGCGGCTCCAGTCCATGGAGTAGGTAAAGCCGTGACAGCCATTGCCCTTTCCGCTGTCATAGAGATCCTGGCGGTATTCGTTTGCTGTAATCTTATGGGAAAATACTTCCTCGCCGCTCTCCTGATCTGTGATAGATATGCGCACAGTGAGAGATTCGTCAGAGGAGCTGCTGTCATAGGCCCAGCCGCTGATGGCGGAACTGTCCGTTGTCTCAAATCTGCCCTTTATGGAAGCATTTCCGGCTCCCGCTGCCAGGGAAGTGAGGGCAGTGGCGGCCATCAGGCCTGCGGTGAGGATTGCTCCTGTAAATAAATGTCTTAATTTCATGGTAGTACCTCCTGCTGCTCAAGCGAATATGTGAATGAAATATTTGTAACATATAAACAATATATGTAACACTTTTGTAATATATGAGCAACGAGTAAGATTTTATCATATTTTCAGGCCAATGTCAAGGAAAAATATGGAAAAAGCTGATCTTCTGAGAGAAAGATCAGCCGAAAAGATCCTTTTATATTTGGAAATTACTTCTTAGAAATTACATTTAAAAATCACATTGGAAGCCATTTAGAAATTATGTTTGGATTAGGATTACTCCTGTACTAAAAAGACTTCCGCGGTGTAAGTCCCATTATCAAGTGCTTCTTCATGGGAACCGTAAAATATATCAAGAAGGTTGCCATGAACAGAAGAGCCCTTGTCCTCCACCGTATAGACGATCCCATTGATCTTTAGCTTTGTTCCCAGAGGAAATTGTTCCAGATCAGCGGAGATGGTGTGATCAGGTGTGGGTACAGTCCCGCTGTAGGTAAGTCCCCAGCCGCCGGAGCATTTGCTGCATCCGCAATATCCGGTAACGGTAAACTCTCCCAGAGAAATCTCCTGAGGGACTGGATCGGTATCTTCCTCCTCCTGGCAGACGCCGGGGCCTGTGGGCTCAAAGAAAGAATCCTCTGTATCCGGTGTACCGGCAAAGGCAGAAAAAGAACAGGAGAGGCTGAGAAGAGAGATGGCTGCTCCCAGAAATACCCTTTTTAAGTAATGCATACAAGTACCTCGCTATCCAAAAAATAAATACGGAATCGTTACTGCTTGATATGATTTCCTTAACTGTTTCTATTATATTACAAAAATGTTATATGTCAAGGGAATAAATGAAGCAAATGTTACAAAAAAGTATCATTTATCAGTATATTCTAAGCCTCAGCGTACTTTTAGAAACAAAGTATGATAGATATTCTTTTACAGATTTGGATCTTAAATATCTGCTAAAGGGCTGTTTCTTCAAAGAAATTGCATTTATCTCTTGACAAATAGGGCCGAAAGGAATATATTATGGAATGTAGATGTTAGCACTCCAAAACGTTGAGTGCTAATAAAAAGAAGGAGGGTGGGAGATGGCAGCGGATATGCTCCTGGATGACAGAAAAGTTACCATATTGAAAGCGATCATCAAGACATATCTGGAAACCGGCGAACCGGTGGGTTCCAGAACGATTTCAAAATATTCGGATCTGAAGCTTAGCTCTGCGACCATCCGGAATGAAATGTCAGATCTGGAGGAGATGGGATATATTTTACAGCCTCATACTTCTGCAGGCCGTATTCCTTCAGATAAAGGATACCGGTTTTATGTGGATCAGATCATGCAGGAAAAGGACAGCGAAGTAACAGAGTTTAAGGAGATGATGGTCCAGAAGGTTGATAAGCTGGAGCTGGTTCTTAAACGGATGGCTCAGATGCTGGCCGCCAATACCAATTATGCGGCTATGATCAGCGGGCCCAGTTACCATAAGACGAAGATTAAATTTATCCAGCTGTCCAAAATGGAGAAGCGCAAGCTTTTGGTGGTAGTAGTGGTGGAGGGCAATATTGTAAAGAACACCATGATCGACATATCCGAGGAGCTGACGGATCAGGAGCTGTTAAATTTAAATATCCTGCTGAACAGCAGTTTAAACGGGCTGACCATTGAGGAGATCAATCTCAACGTGATCAGTAAGCTGAAAGTAGAGGCAGGCGCTCATGGACAGGTGGTGGATCTGGTTCTGAATGAGGTGGCAGAGGCCATTCAGGCAGGCGGTGAGGATCTTCAGATTTATACCAGCGGCGCTACCAATATTTTTAAGTATCCGGAGCTGTCAGACGGCGAAAATGCCAGCCGCCTCATTGATACCCTGGAGCACAAGGAAGTCCTTCGGGAATTTGTGTCAGAAGTCAATGCAGAGGATGAGACAGATATCCAGGTTTATATCGGAAATGAGAGTCCTGTCCAGTCTATGAAGGACTGCAGCGTAGTTACTGCCAACTATGATCTGGGAGGAGGGTTAAGGGGAACCATTGGTATCATCGGTCCCAAGAGGATGGACTATGAGCGGGTACTGGGAACCCTGCGTAACCTGATGAACCAGCTGGATACAGCGTTTAAGAAAGATGAAAGGTGATAAGCTGTGAGTGAAGAAATGAAGGAAGATATAAAAGGTGCAGAGGAGACAGCTGAGACAGAAGCCAGCGAGATCCCCATTGCAGATGGAATAGATGAAATGGAGTCCGGCGGGAAAGAGGATAAAGAGGCTGCCAGCGATGAGGAGCAGCCAGCAGAGAACGAGGCAGCCGGGGACAGCAGGGAGGACTCATCAAAGGAGGAGAAGAAGGGATTTTTCAAGAAAAAGAAGGATCCAAGAGATGAGAAGATCGAGGAGCTGACAGACCGTGTAAAACGGCAGATGGCAGAGTTTGAGAACTTCCGCAAGCGTTCCGAGCGTGAAAAATCCACCATGTACGAGATGGGAGCGAGGGACATTATTGAAAAGATCCTTCCTATTGTAGATAACTTTGAACGCGGGTTGGCCACAGTGCCTGAGGAAGATAAGGGAAATCCGATCGCCGAGGGTATGGAGAAGATATATAAGCAGTTCCAGAAGACGTTGGAGGAAGCCGGAGTAAAGGCTATCGAGGCTGCCGGCAAAGAATTTGACCCTAACTTCCACAACGCAGTGATGCATGTGGAAGATGACAGCCTGGGAGAGAATATCGTGGCAGAGGAGCTGTTAAAGGGCTATACCTACCGCGATTCGGTGGTAAGGCACAGCATGGTAAAAGTAGCGAACTGACATTGAACACTTAGCGAGATATTGTCGAGCTTAGTGTGAAAGTCGTTCCCGAACCTTAGCGAGGTATTACCGAGCTTAGTTGAGGGAACATGCAACAGGCACTTAGCGAGGTATTGTCAAGCATTTATTTTCATTCAGAATAGATCAGGAGGAAAAAACTATGAGCAAGATAATTGGCATTGACTTAGGTACAACAAACAGCTGCGTAGCCGTTATGGAAGGCGGAAAGCCAACTGTAATCGCAAATGCAGAGGGTATAAGAACCACACCATCTGTTGTGGCATTTACAAAAACAGGTGAGAGACTGGTGGGCGAGCCCGCAAAGCGTCAGGCAGTAACCAACGCTGATAAGACGATCTCCTCTATCAAGCGCCACATGGGTACAGATTATAAGGTGGACATTGATGGAAAGAAGTATACGCCACAGGAAATTTCCGCAATGATTTTACAGAAGTTAAAGGCGGATGCAGAGAGCTATCTGGGTGAGCCGGTTACAGAGGCGGTTATTACAGTTCCTGCATATTTTAACGACGCACAGCGTCAGGCAACCAAGGACGCTGGCAAGATCGCAGGTCTGGAGGTAAAGCGTATCATTAACGAGCCTACGGCAGCAGCCCTTGCTTATGGCCTGGACAATGAGAACGAGCAGAAGATCATGGTATATGACCTGGGCGGCGGTACTTTTGATGTTTCCATCATCGAGATCGGCGACGGCGTGATCGAGGTTCTTTCCACCAATGGTGATACCCGTTTAGGCGGCGATGATTTTGACAATGCAATTACCAATTGGATGATTTCCGAATTTAAGAAGGCTGAGGGAGTGGATCTGTCAGGCGATAAGATGGCTCTTCAGAGATTAAAAGAGGCTGCTGAGAAAGCAAAGAAAGAGCTGTCTACAGCTACCACTACCAATATCAACCTTCCGTTCATCACAGCAACTGCAGAGGGCCCGAAGCATCTGGATATGAACCTGACCAGGGCAAAATTTGACGAGCTGACCCATGATCTGATCGAGCGCACAGCAATCCCGGTACAGAACGCATTAAAGGATGCAGGAATCACTGCTTCCGAGCTTGGAAAGGTACTGTTAGTAGGCGGTTCTACCCGTATGATCTCCGCACAGGAGAAGGTAAAGCAGCTGACCGGCAAGGAACCCAGCAAGTCCCTGAACCCAGATGAGTGCGTTGCCATCGGTGCAGCGATCCAGGGCGGCAAGCTGGCCGGCGATGCAGGCGCAGGAGATATTCTTCTTCTGGATGTTACTCCCCTTTCCCTGTCTATCGAGACCATGGGCGGCGTG
>CABQJX010000077.1 GCA_902464595.1 uncultured Lachnoclostridium sp.
CCTACCGTGGCCGGAATAAACATCATGGTCATGGTATCCATGAGAAAATTCCCTGTGCCCTCCACGCTCTCTAACTTCACCGCACCGCTGACCAGAGCTGCCAAAAGGATAAACAGTCCATACACGCCGGCAGGGACTGGAAGCGGGATCACTTGGTTTAAAATCTCCCCTGTCAGAGTGATCCCAAAAATAATCCCGATTTGTTTTACGTATCTCATGATCTCTCATCTCCTCTGTATTTCATATGGCCTATATTCTACCACCCTGTTTTTTCAGAATCAACTGATGGCAGGATAAATACATAAGAAATACAATCTTGAATTTTCATATTTCCTGCCTTACAATACCCTTATGAAAATCACACACACATCCAAATTAGAAGAACAACAAAAACAACAGCTGCGCTCTATCGTGGCTCAATGCTGTGAGGCAGAAGACCTGCATCTGTCCTTTCCCGAGGAAGGAGAGGAATTTTGGATCTTAGAGGAAAATGGACAGGCAGCCTCCTTTTTTTCTATCTGCCGAACCACCGAAAGCCTATGGGAATGCAGCGCCTTTACACTGCCTCACTTCCGTAAAAAAGGGTATTTTTCTTCCCTTTTAGATGAGGTGTGCCGTTACAGCGAACCAAACGGGGATCCGGAGCTGTGTTTTGTGACGGACCGCCGCTGCCCGGCCGCCCTGTCTGTCTTGCAGGAGCTGGGTGCTCAGCTGTTCCAGGAGGAATACATGATGGAGTATGACTTAACGGCCCTCCAGCCGCCTCAATCCTCCTTGATCCAGTGGGATCAGGCTCTCTCCCCTGAAATGATCCATCGCCTCTCCTCCATGGAGGAGGGAGAGGAATATTTCTGTTCCATGAAAGACCCTGCTTCCATGTCCCATGGCAGAGAAGGCCAGAAAGAAGCGCCCTCTTTCTGTTTGTCCCGTTCTTCCTCCTTGCAGGAACTGCCTGTAGCCTGCCGCCTCATGGCTCAGGGAGGAAGCGTGTACCTGTATTCCCTTTATACCCTCCCCCGCCTGCGCCGCCAGGGACTGGCCTATACCTTTTTCCTCTCCCTCATTCCCATTCTGTCCGCCGCCGGATTTGAAAAGCTCCGGCTTCAGGTATCAGGCTCTAACGAACCAGCTATGAAGCTCTATAAAAAAACAGGGTTTCATATTACAGAAACCCTGTCCTTCTATGTCTACTGATCTTGCCCTACTGGCCTTACTGCACTGACCTGCTGCCTAGGAAGGCTGCTGCCATTTAAACCGTCTATTTCTCTGTCTGCGGCCAATAGAGATATACAGCGCTTTTAGTCCCTTCTAACTGCAACGCCCTGGGATTCAATCCTTTGGCGGATCTGCAGCATCTTCATATCTGTGCCGGCGATCACGTCGGCACACTGCTTTAATTCTTCGCTGATCTCTCCATTATCATCAATGACCGATTTCTTATATTTCAGCTGATGATCCAGGCTGGCCCAGAAATCCATGGCAATGGTGCGGATCTGAACCTCCACCCGCATAGGACGCTTGCTGTCGGAAAAGAACACCGGCACTTCAATGATCATGTGATAGCTGCGGTATCCGTTTGGCTTGGGATTCTTGATATAATCCTTTACCGCGATCACCTTCACATCATCCTGGCGGATCAGCATATTGGCCACCTCGTAAATATCATCTAAAAACGAACAGATAATGCGGATCCCTGCTACATCATCCAGATTCTTTTCCATGGACTCCAGGGACACATCATATCCCCGGCGCTGCAATTTTTCCACAATGCTCTTTGGCTTCTTGACCCGGGATTTGATCATCTCAATCGGGTTTCTCTGGTTCTTCACAGACAGCTCATCGTTCAGTACCTCCAGCTTTGTCTTGACCTCGCGGATCGCGCATGTATAGCGCATCATAACCTGCTGGAACTGCCGCGCCTGATCGATCCACATATCCGGCACCTGAGCCATATCCGGCACATGGACAATGGACTGATGAAGCTCGCTATTGGGATTTATGTTCATGTTCATCGGTTCACCTCATGATTGTCGGGAAAATATCCTTTGCAACAAAACCTTATAAAGATTCCACCGTTTTTACTACTTCCCCAAACCATGGCATCTCAAGATACTCTACCTGCCCTCCGTCTACCATCTGAGCAATCGTCGGGTCAATGGGGATCTTTGCCAGCACCTTTAAACCATGCTCCCCGGCAATCTCCTCCACATGGCTCTCGCCAAATACGCTGATCTTCTTTTTGCAGTCAGGGCATTCCAAATAACTCATGTTTTCTACAATACCTAAAATCGGAATATCCATCTTCTCTGCCATATTGACCGCCTTTGCCACGATCATTCCCACCAGCTCCTGGGGAGAGGTGACAATGATGATCCCGTCTACTGGAAGAGACTGGAATACAGTCAGGGGCACGTCTCCTGTTCCCGGAGGCATGTCCACGAACATATAGTCAATATCCTTCCACAATGTCTCAGACCAGAACTGCTTGACCGCCCCGGCGATGACAGGGCCTCTCCAGATCACCGGATCTGTATCCTTATTGAGAAGCAGATTGGCAGACATGATGTCCACGCCTTCCATGGAGGTCACCGGCATCATCAGCTTGCCGTCCGGTGAGGTGACTACTCCCTCATTGCGGATTCCAAACGCCATAGGGATAGAGGGACCGGTAATATCTGCATCCAGGATCGCTGCCTTCTTTCCCTGGCGGTTCATGCTCACAGCCAGCATAGAAGTAACTAAGGACTTGCCTACGCCTCCCTTTCCGCTGACGATCCCGATCACCTTTTTTACCGAGCTGGCCGGGTTTAACGCTTCTAAAAACTGGCTTTTATCCATCTTGCGGCTGTCGCAGTTTGCGCTGCAGGAGCCGCAGTCATGATTGCATTCACTCATGTTCATTCTCCTTCCAAAATCAATACTACCTTTCATTATACGGCTATTTTCATCTATTGTCCATACTTGAGTTTCCGCAGTTATCCATAACCTTTCTAGCTCCAAATTGCCCCCAGCAATGCTTTCATGGAAAAACAGCTGTCTTTCACGCTCCGTTCCTCCAAAAGGGTCTTGTTGAGATCTGAATGCTCCACTTCTCTGGAAAAGCGGTGGGACAGATCCGCCAGATCCTTAAAATCCAGGCTTCCCTCCCGCTCTGCAAAACACCCCATAACAAGCTCCTCAATGAGCAGGACGGACAGCACTGCCAGTTTCATCTTCCCATAAGGCGACCCATTGTAAACCGCGCCGCAGAAATAGGTAAATACAAAATAGACCATAAGCTGTTCCCGCAAAAGGGAAAGGCGGCCTGCTTCAGGGCTGTCCAGAAACTGCTTTCTCAAGAGCCCATACTTCTTCTCTCCCTCTCCGTAAAGGATCTCCTCTGTCCTCCTGCAAAGACTGGGCCAATCCTGATTCAAGACCTCCATCTCTGACAGCAGGGAAAAGGCAGACTTCATCAGATGGAATCGGGAAGGAACTTCCTCTGACTGAGAAATCCCATATTTTTCCAAAATCTGATGGACGGGAACGGAAAGCCTGGAATCCTTCAGCATAGCCCCCACCCGATTCAACAGCTGATCGGTTTCATAGAGACGGTTGTTCCGGATCCTTCCCTGAATGTCATGGGCCAGCCCCAAAACCGCGCTTATGCGGACCGTCACAGGAAGAGACCGGTCCTGAAGGATCCGCAGAATCAGCTCCCTGGCATCCGCTAATTTCGTATAGAGGAAACAGTCAAATTCCTCATACGCCTCCTCCCGCTCATCTTCACGGGTAAGGAACCGCACCGGTTCCTCACAGCTTAAAATGATCCTGGCCGCCTCAATACAGGACATGCACAGGCTGATCTCCCGAACCCCCTCAAATTCCTCCACATGTCTCGGATAGGTGCGGCAGGTACGGCACAGGGATTTTGGCCCCGCCTCCGTGTAGAGATCGCAGAGATTCTTCTCATTTAAGAAAGCGCAGCGGCCCTCATACTGGCAGAAAGAGCCTTCCTTCCAGTCAATGGAATGATAGAGGCGTCCGCCAATGTCTCCCTTCATGTGACGGTACTTTTTAAGCGAAGCCTCATCAATCATAATGGCCCACCCGGCGCAGCAGGTATCGGGGCAGTCTGAGGCAATGCAGTGAAAACGATTGTAATAATGGGGGGCTGTGTATATCATATGTTTCTCCTGTTCTATCCTGATCCTTGAGACAGAAGGATCTTACTTGCGGACTTCTATTTTACAACAAAAGTTCCGGCTTTTCCATATATAAAATGTTTGAGCTTCCGCATTTTCCGGCCAAACCTTACGATAAAACCGCAAAGCCGGAATCCGCCTCTGATTCGCAGAAACGGCTTCCGGCTTTCCTGATCTTTTTTTCTAATCTTTTTCTGATCTTTCCCCTACTGATTTCCCAGAGCTCTCAGCACATCCTCCGGGCGGATAGGGATCTTATAAAACTGTTTTCCCACTGCGTTTGACACTGCATTGGCAATAGCCGGCGCTACCGGGACAACCGCGCACTCTCCTACCGATTTTGCCCCATAAGGCCCGGTCTCCTCCTCGGAATCCAGGAAATCCACCTTGATCTTTGGCATCTCGTCCATGCCAAATACATGGTACTTTTTAAAGCTGGCTGTCTGGTTCTTTCCTTTTTCGTCCAGCTTCATTTCCTCACAGAGGGCATAACCAAGTCCCATGGAGATTCCTCCCTCCAGCTGTCCGCTGACTCCTAAGGGGTTCACCACACGTCCCACATCATGGACAGCGGCATACTCTAATACCTTCACCTCTCCGGTGACCGTATCCACCTGCACTTTGGCAAAATGGGCTCCGCTGCTCATAGGGCCTGCCTCAGAGTGGAACATGTAGGAACAGCTGATGTCCTCCTGGTGCTTCTCTCTTGCATGGGCCGCGATCTCTGCCATGGTCACATGCTTTTTGTGAATATCCATGCACCAGACAGCGTCATCATGGAAATCCAGGTTCCCTGTGTTTGTTTCCAGAAGCTCCGCTGCCAGAACAGCGATCTTTTCCTTCATGATCTCTGCTGTCTTTACTGCCGCATGGCCGCTGGTATAGGTTCCTCTGGAGGCGTAAGCTCCCAGATCGGACATGGCTGCATCCGTATCTGTTTTAATATAGGTAATGTGATCCAGCGGGATCCCTAATACCTCGGAGATCAGCATACACTGAGTTGTGACAGAACCATTTCCCATATCAGAGGTTCCTGTTGTAAATACAACAGTTCCGTCCTCATTCATCTTGAGAGTAATCCCGGTCACATCCGGCATAAATGGGAACATAGAGGTTCCGTGGGAACCGCAGGCCATTCCCAGTCCGATCAGGTATCTTCCTCCTGCCTTTTTGGACGCCTCCATCTCCTTCTTTGACTCATGCCACTCGATCAGCTCCCTGCCCCGGATCACGCAGTCCTTTAAGCGGAAATTTCCAAAGGATTCCCCGTCGTTGCAGGCTTCCTCGTAGGGATCAGCCAGGTTTCGCAAAAATACGTCTGTTGGATCCATATTGAGGCTGTTGGCGATCTCATTTAACATGGAAGAAACCGGGAAAAACTGCTGAGGAGAGCCGAAGCCTCTCATGGCGGAAGCTACTGGCGTATTGGTGTACACGGGGATCCCGTGGCAGCGCATATTCCGGGTCTTTAACAGCTTATAGAATTTTCCTCCTGCTGCCCAGCACACAGACATGGTGGCGCTGGTATGGGCTCCGGCGTTTAAGATCATGGTCTCGTCCGCTGCGGTTACCACACCGTCCTTCCTTACACCCATGACCAGATCCACCTTAGCGGCATGGCGGGTGCGGGCGCTTGTAAATTCCTCCCTGCGGTTAAATGCCAGCTTCACTGGGCGTCCCGTCTTCATGGCTAACAGGGCAGTCACCGGCTCTGTGACCAGATCGATCTTTCCGCCGAAGCCGCCCCCCATCACCGGGCTGATCACCCGGATCCTGCTCATAGGAAGGCCAAAGATCCTCTGCAGATTGATCCTCTGTCCAAAAGCATCCTGGGTCGGGGTCCACACTGTAAGCTTGCCGGTGGCATCGTAATCTGCAATGGATACGTGAGTCTCAATGGAGCAGTGGTTTACCGCCGGCATTTCATACCGATGCTTAAACACCATATCCGCTGCCCTGAGAGCGCTGTCCACATCCCCGCCGGAATTGTTGGATTCCATAATGATATTTCCGCCTGGATGGATAGGGTAAGCCCCCTCCTTCATGGCTTCCTCCGGATCCAGATAATAAGGGAGTTCCTCGTATTCTACCTTGATTAAGGATAATGCCTTTCTGGCAATCTCCTCTGTCTCAGCAGCCACGGCAGCCACCTTATCGCCTACATAGCGCATAACCTGGTCAAAAACCAGCTCGGAAGGATTGATATCCTTATCCTCTCCGTTTCCATTGTAACGGTTGGAAGGTGAATCCCGGTAGCACACAACCGCACACACTCCCTCCATAGCCTCTGCCTGGGAGGTATCAATGGATTTGATCTTGGCATGGGGCAGGGGAGAAAACAGCATCTTGGCATAAAGCATCCTGGGAAGCTTCATATCCCCTACATAGCGGATCTGGCCCGTTACCTTTAAAGCTGCATCCCGGACCGGTACATTCTTTCCGATCATTCCGTTTCTTGGTGTTTCACATGGCATGGCTGTGTTCCCTCCCTTCTCATGATCTGAGCTGCCTGCTTTACTGCATTCAGGATTTTAACATATCCGGTACAGCGGCACAGGTTTCCCTTCATGGCCTCCTTGATCTCCTCCTCCGTCGGATCCGGATTTTTGTCTAACAGCGCTTTCGCTGCCATGATCATTCCCGGAGTACAGAAACCGCACTGGACAGCCCCGCAGTCGATAAATGCCTGCTGGATCGGATGAAGGCTGTGTCCGTCAGGGGAAACGCCCTCAATGGTCTCCACCTCTTTTCCCTCAAGCTCCACCACACGGACGGTACAGGAGTTCACTGCCTCCCCATCCACGATCACCTTACAGGAACCGCAGTCTCCTGTGCTGCAGCCGCATTTTGTTCCGGTGAGATCCAAAACCTCTCTCAGCGCATACAGAAGCGTCCAATTTTTTTCTGCAGCGATGCTGCAGGTTCTTCCATTTACTTTGAATGTAACTAGCTCCATTTTCCCTGTCCCTTTCCAGAGCGCCTGAACCTTGGGATCCCATTTGCACCTTTCCCTGACTGACAAAGAAGCACCGAACCCCTTGGTTTTTTGCGCTCTAAGCTGATATGCAAATAGGCTGTCCCACCCCAGCCTTCCAGATCTCTTTTATAAAATAGACCGGAAGGCTGGAGCAAGGCAGCTTCTAAGCCAAATTTATTCTTCCTCTTTTTCCTTTGGAAGGATGATGTTCAGTATCAGTGCAGTGATAGCTGTTCCGGAGATACCGGTAAACAGAGTCACTACGGTAGGAGGCAGAAATGCCAGGATTCCGGCAGACTGGGCAAAGTTTCCGCCGATTCCGATGGCAGTTGCCAGGGATACAACAGTAAAGTTTCTCTTATTGTTCTTATCAAAGCCAATGATCTTAATACCGCTGGCAATGATACTTCCGAAGTTTACTAACAGGATACCGCCCAGAACCGGATTGGGGATCAGGGCAAGGATCTGGGAGAACTTTGGAAATACAGCCATCAGGGCAAAGATGATACCTGCAATAGCAGTTACCCATCTGGAAGCCACACCGGACATAACAGCTACGCCGGAGTTCTGTGCAGCTACACAGGTTGGAAGACAGTTAAACAGGGTGGAAACCACGCCGCCTAATGCATCGCCTCGTACAGAAGCTTTCAGAGTTTCCTTGGAAGGAAGTCCCACATCAGCAGCTGTTACCACACCGGTGGTATTTCCGGAGTTTTCCATGATCGTTGCAATATGGACAATAAAAATAGTAATGATAGCACCTACATTGAAAGACATTCCAAAGTGCATGGGAGCTGGGATAGATACCCAGGAAGCTCCTCCCACAGAGGAAAAGTCTACCATTCCCAGGACTGCACAGAAAATATATCCTACTGCCATGGTAATGAGTACGGACAGGGACTGTACGATTCCTTTTGCAAACTGGTCAATAATTACACACAGAGCTGCAACGCCGATTCCGATTAAGAACATCTTCATTGCGTCGGGGCCGGTTGGATTAAAGTCAACCATGTCGTTCCACGCATTTAAGATCAGGCAGAGACCGACGGAGAGAACAACCGAACCGGTTACAGCTGGTGTGAAGTACTTGTAAAGCTTGTCAATGACAATAGGGCCTAAGATAAACAGAAGCAGGGTTCCGAGACAGGCTGCTCCGAAGGCGCCGGATATTCCCATTTCCGGGTCATTGGCAAAAAGAACCATAGGTGTGATCAGCGTGTAGCTTCCGGCAGATACTAAAGGCAGCTTTGCGCCGATCTGAAACTTTCCGATCTTGAGACCGAGAGACTGGATCAGTGTAGCGAGGCCGCATGCCAGAAGGCCGCACTGGATCAGCAGAGTCCTCTCGTCTGCCTGCAGTCCTGCTCCGTCTGCCAGCATGATGGAACCAGTCATTACGCCCATAAATATGGTACATACATACTGAAGGGCCCAAGGGATCGCCTTGCCTAAAGGCGCCTTGTCGTCAAATCCATATTGCATTTTCATAGTAAAAAATCCCCTTTATTTTTATCTTTTATTATGTTGTCTGATTGATGTCTAAAATTTTGCTTCCTTCATGATGCGGGCCATTTTGGCCATCTTTCTTCCCAGGATCTCACAGTTTTTGAAACCGTCCGGATCATCAATGGGAGTGGAGCCATCACCTGGATTCCACAGCATAGGTCCGGAATACATACCGGAACCACCGGTACATACGGTCATTCCCTGTGTCAGGAAGAAATTGGTGATAGAACTCATAGTGGACTCCTGTCCGCCGTTTCTTGTGCCTCCTACGGTGATGCCTGCTCCCACCTTATGGGCGAAGAAGTCAGGATCCTGAACACCCTTCAGCCATGCAGAACGAAAACGGTCAAAAAAGGTGCACAATTGGGCTGTGATATTCATTTCGTATACAGGAGAAGCAATGATGACGCCGTCCGCCTCATAAAATTTGTCGTACAGCTCTGTCATGTCATCCTGGAATACGGTACAGCGGTCAGACTGATCCCTCAGACATTTGTTGCAGTGGATGCAGAAATTCATCTTTCTGGCACGCAGCTCAACTAACTCAACCTCTACTCCCTCCTCTGCGTTTTTTGCTGCCTCCAAAGCGATCTCCAACGCCTTGTAGCAGGATTTGCGGCGCGGGCTGCCGCAGATTCCAAGTATTTTTACCATATGTATCCCCTTTCCAGGGCGCGTTTTCATCCGCGCCCCTGTTTCACATTTATGTTACAGCAGCAGGCTGCTGTCCCTGATCCGATCAATGGTTCAACGGACCGTTCCCTTGTTACTGGTTTTCCTGAAATGCCTTTAACACCCGGTCAGGACGGGCCGGAAGATCATTGATCTCCCCATGTACCGCATTGCAGATCGCATTGACAATGGCCGGCGCTACGGGAACCACTGGACACTCTCCCAACGCCTTTGCGCCGTAAGGGCCTCCCGGCTCTCCCTCGGCTGTCTCCACAAAATCCATATATAGCTTCGGCATCTCTGTTGCGCGCAGGACTTTGTACTGTTTCAAAGTCTGTGCCGGAGGCTTGCCCTGGCTGTTGCAGGTCATATCCTCACAGAGACCGTATCCAAGTCCCATCTGAATCGCTCCGGCCAGCTGTCCCTTCAGCATGAGAGGATTGATGGCATGCCCAATATCATGGACTGCTGCATACTCCAGAGGCTTCACCTCACCGGTGCGGGTATTGACCTGTACCTTTGCAATATGGACGCCGTAGGAGGTAGCTCCCCTCTTTGCCTCATACGTCTCAGCGACCATCAGCTCTCTCATGCTCACGGACTGGCAGTAGATCATCACATCACGCAGGGAAGCGTGTTTTTCCGGATCATCCACACACCATG
This sequence comes from uncultured Lachnoclostridium sp., assembly GCA_902464595.1. Classification (GTDB taxonomy): domain Bacteria; phylum Bacillota; class Clostridia; order Lachnospirales; family Lachnospiraceae; genus Enterocloster. The sequence goes on from CABQJX010000077.1 coordinate 10,003, forward strand.
CAGCATTGTCATGAAGGGTAATGTTCTCCGGCTCTGTCTCAAGAAGCTTCGCAGCCTCTGTCACAAGCTCCTTCTTCATGGCCTCCGCTGTCTTCTTTGCAGCGCTTCCAACAACGAAAACGCCGCGGCTGGAATAATCGCCGATGTGCCAGTGGACTACATCTGTGTCGGCTGCTATGCAGTCGATGCAGTCCAGGCTGATCCCCAGAACCTCTGATACGATCTGCATCTGCATTCCCAGGGTATCGGTTCCCATATCGTGGGAGCCGGTATAATAGATACAGGTTCCGTCCTCATTCATCTTTAACATAGGGGTGCTCACATCTCTGTGGGCTCCCACACAGTTATTTCCGTGAACGCCCAGGGCAAGCCCTACGCCGATGCGGATCTCCTCGTCCTTTGTGGCCTCCTGCTCCCTCTTGCATGCCTCGTAATCGATCAGCTCCATGGCCCGCTTTAAGCAGTCCTTAGGTCTTGGATTTCCGTGAGGCTTGTGGAAAATGGGATCGCAGCTGTCGGGATCCACCATATTTTTCTCCTGAAGCTCTGCCATATCCATGTGAAGGAAATCAGCGATCTTCTGCAGCTGCCGCTCCCAGCCGAAATATGCCTGAGGAGATCCGTATCCTCTCATAGCTCCTGCGATCTCTGTGTTGGTGTATACAGGCTGGCACTGGAACCGCATATGGTCGATCTTATATGCCTTAAATACCTTATGGGACATAGCCCCGCTGACATTCAGTGCGCTGGAAGCATAAGCTCCCGTGTTGGTGTACACCTTAAAGTCTACTGCCTTTAAGGTTCCATCCTTCATAAAACCAGTCTTTACGTAGTTGACGGAAGCGTGGCGTACACGGGTAGACAGGATACATTCCTTACGGTTGTACTCCACCTTTACCGGCTTTCCTGTCATCATGGACAGAACCGCTGCCACCGGCTCCACTGTTACCTCCAGCTTTCCTCCAAAGGCTCCTCCGATAGCCGGGGAAACCATACGGATCTTGTTGTAGGGAAGGTCAAAAATCCTGGAAAGGATCACCCGGAACGCAAAGGTGTTCTGGCATGGGCTGTAAACAGTCAGCTTTCCGTTTGCATTGTAATCGCCGATAGCGATATGGGGCTCGATGGCTGCGTGGTGGATGGACTGGGTGGTGTAGCGATCCTCAAATACGTAATCGCACTCCTTAAAAGCCTCCTCCACATTTCCAGCTTCCGCCCTGGCTGTGCTGACAATGTTTCCTCCCTCATGGATGGGGTAAGCCTCCGGCTTGATCGCCTCCTCCACCTCTGTGATCACAGGAAGGGGCTCGTACTCTACCTTGATCAGGTTTACTGCCTTTTTAGCAATGTCAATGGTGTCGGCTGCCACAGCTGCCACACGGTCGCCTACAAAACGGACTGTATCGTCAAAAATCCGCTCCGTATTGGGCAGCTGGTTTTCAATAAAACGAACTGCGCTGTTATAGCGGACCTGTGGAGTATTCAGATAAGTAGCCACTGCCCTGACTCCCGGAAGAGCCTCAGCTGCTGAGGTGTCAATGGACTTGATCTTTGCGTGAGGCACATTGCTCAAGAGCACTTTTCCGTAGAGCATGCCCGGAAGCTCCATGTCTCCCACATACTGCTTCTGCCCGGTGACCTTTAAGGCGGCGTCACTGATCGGTTTTGATGTTCCAATTACGCGGTAATCATTTTCCATTAACGTCCCCTCCCATTCTCTCAGCAGCCAGTAAAATAGCTTTCACGATATTTTCATACCCTGTACATCGGCACAGGTTTGGCTCAATGGCCTTTCTCACATCTTCTTCTGTAGGAGATGGGTTCTTGTCAAGAAGAGCCTTGGCCGACATGATCATTCCAGGGATGCAGAACCCGCACTGTACGGCTCCCGCATCGATAAAGGCCTGCTGAATGGGATGGAGATGGGTTCCGTCAGACAGTCCCTCGATGGTTTCAATGATCTTTCCCTCCAGATTCACCGCCTTTACCAGGCAGGAACGGGTGGCTTCCCCGTCTATGATAACCATACAGGCTCCGCAGTCTCCTGTCTCACAGCCGCATTTGGTTCCTGTAAAATGGAGTCCGTCCCGAAGCGCCCGAAGGAGCGTCCAGTTTTTCCCCACTGCCAGTTCCCGGCAGGATCCGTTGATATGTAAGCTGATTGTCTCCATACTGTAATTCCTTTCCCAATATTCCATTTACTTCACATTCTTCTGAAAGAAACGATATGCGTTTTCAAAGTATAACTTGCGCACTGCCTCCTCGCTGATGCCGTGGGACACCAGATAATCCGCATAGAGGCCGACGCCGTAAGGATTTGACAGAGAAGGATCACAGGTGATCTCCCCATCCATATCGCCGCCCCAGGCGATCACATCCTCTCCGCCAAGCTCCAGCATATGATAGATATGGCGCAGCAGGGCGTCCTTGCTTCCTGTATTTTCCTCATCGATAAACCGTGAGAACAGGTTCAGGCCGCACAGCCCTCCCCGGATCTCCTTAAATTGGGAATCCGTCAGATTCCGCGGATGGTCGAGACAAGCCCGCACATTGGAGTGGGAGGCCACAAACGGGCGCTCAGAACAGTTTAACAGATCCTCAAACCCTGCATCATTTAAATGGGAACAGTCCACGATCATTCCCACCTGCTCCATGCGCTTTACCGCAGCTTTTCCAAAATCGGTAAGACCTGTATCGTTGTTGGGGCCGGAGCCCAGCTCATTTGCCCCGTTCCACACAAGGCCCAGCATCTTAAAGTTCAGCTTTGCAAACCGGTCGATATTGTCCAGATCCCCATTTAACGCTGCCCCGCTCTCGATGGAACGGATAAACGCCCATTTTCCTTCACCGATGATCCGGTCCAAATCAGAAATCTGCTCCACCAGCTCAGCCTGGCCCTCTGTGGCCGCCACCTGGCGGTTCATATATGCATGATAGTCCAGCACAAAATC
>CABQJX010000078.1 GCA_902464595.1 uncultured Lachnoclostridium sp.
CCTGAGGAACGGATAATGGCTTTCCGTAGGAAGGAGAGTAAGCCCATGTCATAGCTAATTTCTTACCCTTTAAGTTCTCAACACCGCCAAACTCATGGATGATGTGAAGCATATCAGCCATACACTGGGTCGGATGGTCGATATCGCACTGTAAGTTTACTAAGGTTGGCTTCTGCTCCAGGATACCGTCCTTGTAGCCCTGGGTCACAGCGTCAACTACCTCATGCATGTAAGCGTTGCCCTTGCCGATGTACATATCATCACGGATACCGATTACGTCAGCCATGAAGGAGATCATGTTTGCAGTCTCGCGTACAGTCTCGCCGTGAGCTACCTGGCTCTTGCCCTCATCCAGATCCTGTACCTCAAGACCTAACAGGTTGCAGGCAGAAGCGAAGGAGAAACGTGTACGGGTAGAATTGTCACGGAATAAGGAGATTCCCAGTCCGCTCTCAAATACCTTAGTGGAGATGTTGTTCTCTCTCATGAAACGCAGAGCGTCAGCAACGGTCCATACAGCCTCTAACTCATCGTCTGTCTTCTCCCAGGTCAGGAAGAAATCGCCCTCGTACATATCCTTGAAGTTCAGTTTGTTTAACTTGTCAATGTAATCCTGTAATGTTTTCATTGTAATCGTCTCCTTATAATTATTGTATAGTGGATGCCGTCAGCCAGCGGGGGAGGAAAGCCCTTCATTGGCCGGCGGCAAGGGTTCTAACTGGCAATCAGGGCCGGATCCTTTCCCTTCCTGATTACTTGCAGTATACAGTTGGAAGTGCTGCGTAAACAGCGGCACATGTAACAAGATCCTGCTTCCAGGTGATCTCGTTTGGAGCATGAGCCTGAGCCTCAGCGCCAGGTCCGAAGCCGATGCATGGGATTCCGTTACGGCCCATGATGGAAACGCCGTTGGTAGAGAAGGTCCACTTGTCAGTCAGAGGACGAGCCTTTCTCATCTCTACAGTAGCCTCAGCTCCGATACGCTCCTCGCCGAACAGGTTCTTATAAGCCTCCTCTAATGCAGCGGTAACCTTGTGATCCTTCGGAATAACCCATGTTGGGAAGTAGCACTCGATCGGGTATGTAAGATCCTTGTAGGAAGGACGTGCGTACTCGTACATGGAAACGGTAACATCCTCGCCGTACTTCTTTACAGCTGGAAGAGCACGGATCTCGTCTAAGCAGCTTTCCCATGTCTCGCCAGCGGTCATACGGCGGTCAAGAGATACAGCACAGGAGTCTGCAACTGCGCAGCGGCTTGGGGAGGTGTAGAAGATCTGGGAAACGGTCACAGTACCTCTTCCTAAGAAGTTAGCTTCTTCCCACTCAGGATTGTATTTCTGATCCAGCATCTTAACAAGACCTTTTACTTCCTTGTCGTCAGCCGCATCGTTTTCATTGAGGGCGCGTACATCCTGAAGAATGTCAGCCATCTTGTAGATTGCGTTGTCACCGCGCTCAGGAGCGGAACCGTGGCAGGAAACGCCCTTAACGTCAATACGGATCTCCATACGGCCTCTCTGTCCGCGGTAGATACCGCCGTCGGTAGGCTCAGTGGATACAACGAACTCAGGACGAACCTTGTCTTCGTTGATGATGTACTGCCAGCACAGTCCGTCACAGTCCTCTTCCTGAACCGTACCGGTAACTAAAACCGTGTACTTATCAGTCAGCAGTCCCAGATCCTTCATGATCTTTGCGCCGTAAACAGCAGATACGATACCGCCGCACTGGTCAGATACGCCGCGGCCGCCGATCTCGGTCTCGTTCTCATAGCCCTCGTAGGGATCAAATTTCCAGTTGTCGATGTTTCCGATACCTACGGTGTCGATGTGAGCGTCAAATGCGATCAGGGTCTTTCCTGTTCCCATGTATCCCAGTACGTTGCCCATGGGATCGATCTCTACCTTATCAAATCCTAACTTGTTCATCTCCTCAGCGATGCGGTCGATGTGTGCCTTCTCGTCGCAGCTCTCACCTGGGAATTTGACGATCTCACGTAAGAATTTTGTCATATCAGCCTGATAGTTCTGTGCAGCTTCTTTGATTTTTGCGTAATCCAGATTCATTTTATTTTCCTCCATTTATTTAAAATAAATTCAATTGATACTCAGTAGTAAGCAGATCCTTAACGATCCAATCCTTTCCAGACAATGTTGCGGTAACGCTCCGGATCGGTGTCGCCCTCTGTTGAGAACAGCAGGATCTTGGAATTTTCATCTAATCCAATATCCTTTCTCAGGTCTGCGTATTCGTCCATGGTCATCATGGCAGCCAGAGCGCCGAAAGGAGCGGCTCCGGACTCACCGGAGGTTACCGGTGCGTCGCCCTTGATGGGAGCGCCTAACATACGCATACCGTCTGCTGCTACCCAGTCAGGAGCAGCGATGAATACCTTTACATGGTTCTTTAAGATGTCCCAGGAAATGGTGTTGGGCTCTCCGCAGGCAAGACCAGCCATAATGGTCTCCATGTCGCCGTCTACGATACGGATCTTTCCGTCTCCGGCAGCAGCGCCCTTGTATAAGCAGGCAGCAGCCTCAGCTTCTACAACAACAAAGGTAGGAGGGTTGTCAGCATACAGGTTGGTGAAGTATCCAACAACGGCTCCTGCTAAGGAACCAACGCCGGCTTGTACAAAAATGTGGGTAGGACGGTCACAGCCGTATTCCTTTAACTGTTCTCCGGCCTCCATTGCCATGGTTCCGTAGCCCTGCATGATCCATGCGGGGATTTCCTCATAGCCGTCCCATGCAGTATCCTGAACGATAACGCCTCTTGGAGTTTCAGCAGCTTCCTTTGCGGCAAGGCGGACACAGTCATCATAGTTCATATCCTGAATGTCTACGGAAGCGCCCTCTTTGGCGATGTTCTCAAGACGTGTCTGAGTGGATCCCTTAGGCATATGTACAACAGCCTTCTGTCCAAGACGGTTGGCAGCCCATGCAACTCCGCGGCCATGGTTTCCGTCGGTAGCAGTAAAGAAGGTAGCCTGTCCAAATTCCTCTCTCAGCTGATCGGAGGTGAGAACAGAGTAGGGCAGCTCGGAAACATCTTTTCCAGTCTCCTTGGCAATGTAGCGGGCCATAGAGAAGGAACCGCCTAATACCTTGAAAGCATTGAGGCCAAACCGGTAGGATTCGTCTTTTAAGAAAATATCCCCAACTCCCAGATAAGAGGCCATATGGGAGAGACGGGTAAGAGGCGTCTTTGAATACTGAGGAAAGCTCTCATGGAAGGCTCTGGCCTTGGAAATCTCCTCTAATCCCATAACGGACAAATTTTTATCCTCTGTTTTGGGCATATGGTTTACCGCCCATTGAATCTTCTGATTCATGTTACTAATATCCTCCTTCATGCGATTACGCTTTTTTATCGTCTGCCTTGCGGCTGTTTACATCAATGTAGCTGTACAGTGTAAACTTGGAGATTCCAAAATATTTGGATACCTTGTCGCCGGATTTGGTGATGAGGAAAGCTCCTGCATCGTTTAAAAACTGGATGGCAGCCACCTTTTCTTCCTTATTCATCAGGGCAGCCGGTTTGCCGATCATGGCTACGGACTGCTCAATGAGGGTGTCCAACAGATCATTTACATTGTGCACAATAGGCTCCGGCTGCTGCTTGATGTCCGTCTGGGGCTCTGTATCTATGAGAGCCTTAATGGAACGGTCAATGGTCATCAGCCCTGTAATATCGTAGTTGATGGACAGAAGATAGTCGATGGAATTTCCGTCTTCACTGCGTATGTACATGGTACTGGACTTTAAGATCTTTCCGTTGGCTGTCTTAGTCAGGTATCCCAGATGATCCTTTAAGGAAGAAGGATCCCTGTGAAGGGTTTCAAGGACGACTTTTGAAGGGCCGTCCCCCTCCTGGCGGTTTGTTACATGGCCGTTGTTGATATGTACAATGGAATGTTCCAGATCGTGTTTTTCTAGGTCATGAATGACGATCTCACAGTCAGGTCCAAACTGCCTGGCGAGTCCGTCAGCCATTTGTTTCAGCAGATCCAAGGTGTATGACATGGCTCAAAACCTCCTCTCACCAAAAATGAGTTTTATGGTGACTTTGTACAAGAAACATTTTGTAAACGTGTGACGCGTTGTTTATGATTCCATCATAGCACAAAAAAAAGGAATTGCAAGAGGTTTTTACAAAAAAATTTTGTATATCTAAAAAATTTTGCATTTTGTCCTTGCAAATGGGGGTATAAGGTGTTACTATAAGGGTACAAGGCAATAAAAAATTGCAAATGGATAAGTTAAAAAATAATAGAGAAAAGGAGAACGGTTATGTTAGTGATTGGGAACGGTCGTCTGTTTACTAGAGACCCAGAACAGCTTTATTTTGAAAATGGAGCAGTGGCAGTGGACGGAACTACCATAAAGAAGGTGGGGACCCTGGAGGACATTAGAAAAGAGTTCCCGGACGCAGAGTATGTGGACGCTAAGGGGGGCGTCATTATGCCTGCATTTATCAATGCCCACGAGCATATCTACAGCGCGATGGCGAGAGGGCTTTCCATTAACGGATATGATCCCAAGGGCTTTTTGGATATCTTAGATGGAATGTGGTGGACCATTGACCGCCATCTGACCAATGAGCGCACACGCCAGAGCGCCAGGGCTACTTATTTGGATGCCATCAAAAATGGTGTAACTACTGTATTTGACCATCATGCCAGCTTCGGGGAGATCAAGGATTCCCTGTTTGCCATCGAGGATGCAGCCAAGGAGATGGGAGTCCGTACCTGTCTGTGCTACGAGGTATCTGACCGTGACGGTATGGATAAGGCAAGGGCCGCTGTGATGGAGAATGCTGCCTGGATCAAACATGCATTGGCAGACGACAGCGACATGATCGCCGGAATGATGGGTATGCATGCCCAATTTACGATCTCTGATGAGACAATGGAACTGGCTGCTGCCAATAAGCCTGCTGAGGTAGGATACCATATCCATGTAGCTGAGGGTATCGAGGATCTCCATGACTGCCTGAAGAAGTACGGAAAGAGGATCGTGGACCGCCTCATGGACTGCAATATTTTAGGAGAAAAGACACTTTTAGCCCACTGCATCTATATCAACCCTCATGAGATGCAGCTGATCAAGGATACAGATACGATGGTAGTGCATAATCCGGAATCCAATATGGGAAATGCCTGCGGCTGCCCTCCAACCATGGAGCTGGTTCACAGAGGCATCCTTGCAGGACTGGGAACAGACGGATATACCCACGATATGCTGGAGTCCTACAAGGTGGCAAATGTGCTTCATAAGCACCACTTATGCGACGCCAATGCCGCATGGGGAGAGGTTCCTCAGATGCTCTTTGATGGAAACGCAAAGATCGCCAACCGCTATTTCAAAAAGCAGCTGGGCGTGTTAAAGGCAGGTGCTGCTGCGGATGTGATCGTTACCGATTATATTCCGAGAACCCCAATGGACGAGAATAACTTAAACAGCCATATCCTGTTTGGAATGACCGGACGCAGCGTTGTGACCACGGTCTGCAACGGAAAAGTCCTGATGAAGGACCGGGAGCTGGTTGGCCTGGATGAAGAGAAGATCCTTTACGAGGTAAGGGAGGAAGCAAGAAAGCTGGCCCATTCCATTAACGGCTAATATATAACCTAATAGCTGATGCATATCTGGATATTTGCCTGAATCCTGCCCCGAAAGGGCAGTTAGGAAAACCGATTACAGGGCGGCGGTAAAGCAGCACCTTGGGAGAACCTCCTCCCAAGCGGCTGAGCCGGAAGGATTTTAAACCGGTGCTGGGACCTGGTCTTTATAATAAGGAGGATAAAATAATATGAGCGACATTATGACCCCAATTCCTTTTGGAAACCTGATGACATGGATCGTGGAGGAGCATAAAAAAGGAGCCATCTTCGGGATCCGGCGTCCTTTTACTGCAAATCCGGCAAAGACCTATGAGATCTTCGGACGCAAGCTGGAGACTCCCTTCGGACCGGCAGCAGGCCCCCACACACAGCTGGCTCAGAATATCATAGCAGCTTATGTGGCAGGAAGCCGTTTCTTCGAGTTAAAGACGGTTCAGAAGCTGGACGGCAGGGATCTTCCTGTATCCAAACCCTGTATCAAGGCAGATGACGAGTGCTACAACTGTGAGTGGTCTACGGAGCTCTATGTTCCCCAGGCCTTTGACGAGTACGTGAAGGCCTGGTTCGCCTGCAAGGTGCTGGCAAAGGAGTACGGCCTTGGAAGCCCGGACGGATTCCAGTTCAATATGTCTGTAGGATATGACCTGGAGGGCATCAAGCTGCCTAAGGTAGACGCTTTTATCGAGGGCATCAAGGACGCTTCCGACACACCTATTTTCAAGGAATGTAAGAGCTGGCTCTTAGAGCATCTGGATTCCTTTGAGAATGTGACAAAGGAGGATGTGGAAGCCATCCAGTCCAATATCTGCGAGTGTGCGACCCTGTCCACCCTTCATGGATGCCCGCCTCAGGAGATCGAGCGCATCGCTACCTACCTGTTAGAGGAGAAGCACGTACATACTTTCATTAAATGTAACCCAACCCTTCTGGGATATGAGTACGCAAGAGCCCTTATGGACGAGATGGGATACGATTATGTTGCTTTCGGCGATTTCCACTTTAAGGATGACCTTCAGTACAGCGATGCAGTTCCTATGCTTCACCGCCTTCAGGCGCTGGCTGATGAAAAGGGTCTGGAATTTGGCGTGAAGATCACCAATACCTTCCCGGTTGATGTAAAGCAGAACGAGCTTCCAAGTGAAGAAATGTACATGTCAGGAAAGTCCCTGTATCCTCTGTCTATGTCCGTAGCAGAGAAGCTGGCAAAGGATTTTGACGGAAAACTGCGCATTTCCTACTCCGGCGGCGCTGATTACTTCAATATTACAGATATTGTGGATGCAGGAATCTGGCCGGTAACGATGGCTACTACCATGTTAAAGCCAGGCGGATATGAGAGATTAGAGCAGATCGGACGCCTCTTTGACGAGAGAGACGCTGCTTCCTTTAAGGGCGTGGACGCTGCCAAGGTATCTGCCCTGGTTGAGGCGGTGAAAAAGGATCCTCACCACGTAAAGGCAGTCAAGCCCCTTCCGTCCAGAAAGGTGAAAAAGCCGGTTCCGCTGACAGACTGCTTCATCGCTCCCTGTCAGGAAGGCTGCCCTATCCATCAGGATATTACCAGATATTTACAGCTGGCTTCTGAGGGAAAATTTGAGGAGGCCTTTGAGGTGATCATTAACAAGAACCCCCTTCCATTTATCACCGGAACCATTTGTGCCCACAACTGTATGAGCAAATGTACCAGAAACTTCTACGAGTCCCCGGTAGGAATCCGCAGAACAAAGCTGGAGTGTGCTCAGGGCGGATTTGATGCAGTGATGGCAAGGTTCAAAGCGCCTCAGGCAGTTACAGGCAAGAAAGCAGCCGTAGTAGGCGGCGGCCCTGCCGGACTGTCAGCCGCTTACTTCCTGGCAAGAGCCGGAGTAGCCGTAACGGTATTTGAGAAGGAAGAACGCATGGGAGGCGTTGTCCGCAATGTGATCCCAGGCTTTCGGATCAGCCATGAGGCCATTGACAAGGACGTACAGTTAGTTAAGGCCATGGGCGTAGAGATGGTGAACGGAAAAGAGATCACGGATCTGGCAGCCCTCAAGGCAGATTATGATTACGTTGTACTGGCAGTAGGCGCTTCCCAGAAGGGCGAGCTGCGCCTGGAAGCCGGAGAGGCAGTGAATGCACTGGATTTCCTGGCTGAGTTTAAGGCTACGGACGGAAAGGTTGACCTGGGCGAGAACGTGGTCGTGATCGGCGGCGGAAATACAGCCATGGATACAGCCAGAGCGGCAATGAGAAATGCTGGCGTAAAGAAGGTTTCCCTGGTATACAGAAGAACCAAGCGCTATATGCCGGCTGATGAGGAAGAACTGGTAATGGCAGTAGAGGACGGAGTGGAGTTCGCTGAGCTTCTGTCCCCTGTGAAGCTGGAAAATGGGGTTCTTGTATGTAAGAAGATGGTTCTGGGCGAGTTAGATGCAAGCGGACGCCGCAGCGTAGTGGAGACAGAGGAGACAGTAGAGCTTCCGGCTGATACCGTGATCGCAGCTGTTGGTGAGAAGGTTCCCGGATCCCTCTATGAGTCATGGGGAATTGCCCTGGACAGCAAAAAGCGTCCTCAGGTAAATCAGGAGACATTGGAAGCCTCTGTGAAGGGTGTTTACGTGGCTGGAGACGGCCTCTACGGCCCTGCTACAGTTGTGGAAGGAATCCGTGACGGCAAGATGGCTGCTGAGGCGATTGCAGGAAAGGCCCTCTCTGAGGATATATTCAAGATGTCTGATGAGGATGTGATCTACTGGAGAAAGGGCAACCTTCTGGAGGAGAGAGAGGAGGCTTCCGACAGCTTCCGCTGCCTGTCCTGCAACAGCTACTGCGAGAACTGTGTGGAGGTATGTCCAAACCGTGCCAATATTTCCCTGAAGGTGGAGGGCATGGAGAAGCATCAGATCATTCATGTGGATTACATGTGTAATGAGTGCGGAAACTGCCGCAGCTTCTGTCCATGGGACAGCGCGCCATATCTGGATAAGTTCACCCTGTTTGCAAATGAAGCAGACATGGAGGACAGCAAGAACCAGGGCTTTACGGTTCTTGACCCGGCAGCCGGAACCTGCAAGGTAAGGCTCCAGGGCAGGGTGATGGATTATACAGCTGGAACTGCCTGTGAGGATGTGCCGGAGGGGATCCAGAAGATCATTCAGACTGTGATCAAGGATTATTCCTATCTGTTATTAAAATAAAAGCAGCAGCTCAGTGAGAGACAGCGCACAGCCGGGAAAGGGAGCCCTCCGTTTGAGGGCTCCCTTCCTGGAAGCGGGCGCCTGGGCCATATATTTGCTAGGAGGAGATACGATGACGCAGAAGCGTAACAAACAAGCGGCTGTAGTTCGGTGTACAGGAGGCTACCATAGGGAGCCGTCCTTAGACCTGGCCGGCTTTACGGGGGATTGTAAGAGTATAAAAGATAAATATCCACAGGGGATCGCCAGCTGCCAGTGGGGCTGTCTGGGAATGGGAAGCTGTGTGGCTGCCTGTCCCAGGGGAGCGATCCGCATAGGGGAAAAGGGCAGTGCGGTTGTGGAGCGCGGCAAGTGCGTGGGATGCGGACTGTGCGTAAAAGCGTGTCCCCAGGGGCTGATCCGCCTCACTCCGGTCAGCCATTCCATTGAGGTGTCATGTATGAGCCGTGATACAGGCGCCCAGACCAGGACAAGCTGTGACAGTGGCTGCATCGCCTGCGGGATCTGTGTAAAGAACTGTCCGGTGTCTGCGATCCATATGGAGGAAAATCATGCAGTGATCGACCATGAAATCTGTATTGCCTGCGGTATGTGCGCCGTGAAATGTCCAAGGAATGCCATACGCGATTCAGACGGTATATTCACTGTGAACCTTTAGAGCATGTTTGAAAGAGGGATAAAATGGGAGAAAATTATTGTTTTACAGTCAATGGGGTGCAAAGGAGCACCAGCGAAGATAAGCCATTGCTGCGCTATCTAAGGGATGACCTCCATCTCCACTCTGTGAAGGACGGCTGCAGCGAGGGAGCCTGCGGAACCTGTACCGTTGTGATAGATGGAAAAGCGGTTAAGTCCTGTGTCATGACGACTAAGCGGGCAGCAGGAAAGAATATTATCACCACAGAGGGCTTGACCGATCTGGAGAAAGAGGCTTTTGTTTACGCCTTTGGAGCAAAAGGAGCGGTTCAGTGCGGATTCTGTACTCCGGGAATGGTCATGGCGGCTAAGGCCTTATTGGGAAGGAATTTGGATCCCACAGAGGAGGAGATCAAGGAAGCTTTAAAGGGGAATATCTGTCGGTGTACCGGCTATAAGAAGATCATCGAGGCGGTTCAGATGACGGCTGCCATCCTTCGGGGAGATGAGAAGATCTGTGAGGAGCTAGAAAAGGGAGAAGCCTTTGGGGTAGGAGACAGGGCATTCCGTTTAGATGTAAGGGAAAAGGTGCTGGGCTACGGAGAGTATCCTGACGATGTGGAGATGGAGGGCATGGTCTATGCATCAGCTGTCCGTTCCAAGTATCCAAGAGCCAGGGTTCTTGAGATCGATCCGTCCAAGGCGCTGGCCCTTCCAGGTGTTATTGCAGTGCTCACAGCAGAGGATGTTCCCAATAACAAGGTAGGCCATATCCAGCAGGATTGGGATGTTTTCATCGCAAAAGGGGATATTACCCGTTCGATGGGAGATGCAATCTGCCTGGTAGTAGCGGAATCCAGGGATATTCTGGAAAAGGCAAAACGGATGGTGCGCATCGACTATGAGGAGTTAAAGCCTGTGACCTGTATTAAAGAGGCTATGGCCGAGGATGCCCCAGAGCTCCATGAAAATGGAAATCTGTGCCAGAGCCGCCATGTTACCAGGGGAGACGCAAAGACAGCCCTGGCAAATTCCAAATATGTGGTGACTCAGACATACCGGACGCCGTTTACGGAGCATGCCTTCTTAGAGCCGGAGTGTGCGGTTGCTTTCCCATATAAAGATGGAGTAAAGATCTATTCCACCGACCAGGGTGTATACGATACCAGAAAAGAAATCTCCATCATGCTGGGCTGGGATCCGGAGCGCATTGTTGTGGAAAACAAGCTGGTAGGCGGAGGTTTCGGTGGAAAAGAGGACGTTTCCGCCCAGCATATTGCAGCTCTGGCGGCTATCAAGGTAAACCGCCCGGTAAAAGTAGTCTTTTCCAGACAGGAATCCATTAACTTCCATCCAAAACGCCACGCTATGGAGGGAACCTTTACCTTGGGCTGTGATGAGAATGGTATCTTTACAGGTCTTGACTGCGATATTTATTTTGATACAGGCGCTTATGCTTCCCTGTGCGGCCCTGTGCTGGAGCGTGCCTGCACTCATTCCGTAGGCCCATACTGCTACCAGAATACAGACATTAGGGGATACGGCTATTATACCAATAATCCGCCGGCAGGGGCGTTTCGCGGATTCGGAGTGTGCCAGAGCGAATTTGCCCTGGAATCCAATATTAACCTTCTGGCGGAAAAAGTGGGTATATCCCCGTGGGAGATCCGCTACCGCAATGCCATTGAACCGGGAAAGGTTCTTCCAAACGGTCAGATCGCAGACTGCTCCACCGCTTTGAAGGAAACGCTGCTGGCAGTAAAGGATGCTTACGAAAGCAATCCGGGCCGGGCCGGAATCGCCTGTGCCATGAAGAATGCAGGCGTAGGAGTAGGCCTTCCTGATAAGGGGCGTGCGAAGCTGGTTGTAAAGAACGGAAAAGTGGAGCTCTACAGCGCCGCTTCCGACATTGGACAGGGCTGTTCCACGGTATTTGTACAGATCATTGCTCAGACCACAGGACTGGGAAAGGATTTCATACGGAATATGGGATCCAACTCAGAGGTGGCTCCTGACTCAGGAACTACCTCCGGCTCCAGACAGACCTTGATCACCGGCGAGGCAGTCCGCATGGCTTCGGTGGATCTGAAGGCTGCATTAGAGGAGGCAGAGGGAGATCTGGCTCAGTTAGAGGGAAAAGAGTTCTTTGCAGAATTTTTCGATCCTACGGATAAGCTGGGAGCCGATGTGCCCAATCCAAAGAGCCATGTTGCTTATGGTTTTGCAACCCATGTGGTGATCCTGGACGATGATGGAAGGGTAAAAGAAGTTTATGCTGCCCATGATTCGGGAAAGGTGGTAAATCCTACTTCGATCCAGGGACAGATCGAGGGAGGCGTCCTCATGGGACTGGGCTATGCCCTTACGGAAGACTTCCCCTTAAAGGACAGTGTTCCCCAGGCGAAGTATGGAACTCTGGGCCTTATGCGGGCGACTCAGATCCCTGACATTCACGCTATTTACGTGGAGAAGGAGGAGCTTCTGCCTTTCGCCTATGGTGCAAAGGGAATCGGTGAGATCGCAACGATCCCCACAGCGCCTGCGGTTCAGGGGGCTTACTACGCCAAGGATCATGTGTTAAGGGCTTCCCTGCCAATGGAAGATACCTTTTACTCAAAAAAGAAGAAATAATGTCCGCATCTAGTGAATTTTAATTTTAAAATCCGTAACAGTTGAACATCCCAGGGAGCGCCTGAAGGGTTGCATATACGTTGTATATACAACAAAGGCAGCTCCCTTTAGGGCTTATGAGAGGAGCAGAACCATATGAAACAGATATTAAAAGGCGGAACTGTGGTAAACGGGAATGGAAGCGTACAGGCAGACGTGCTGATCGACGGAGAGGTTATAGCAGCTGTGGGACGAGGCGGGGAGATCGGCCTTCTGGCAGATGAGGATACAAAGATCGTTGACGTATCCGGCTGCCTTTTATTTCCGGGATTTATTGACGCCCATACCCATTTTGACCTCCATGTGGCAGGGACGGTGACAGCAGACGATTTTGCCACCGGAACAAAGGCTGCCCTTCGGGGAGGAACCACTACGATCGTGGATTTCGGAACTCAGTATCAGGGGGAAAGCCTGGCAGATGGGCTGAAAAACTGGCATGAGAAAGCAGACGGCGTGTGCTCCTGTGATTACGGATTCCACATGTCCATTTCCGATTGGAATCCTTCTGTCAGCAGGGAAGTAGAGGACATGATGGAGGCGGGTGTTACTACCTTCAAGCTTTACATGACCTACGATACCCAGGTGGACGACAAGACGATTTTTGAGATCCTGCGCAGGCTGAAAGAGGTGGGAGGCATCACAGGAGTCCACTGTGAGAACAGCGGCATGATCGCCGCCCTTCAGGCAGAAGCTAAGGCGGAGGGGAGAATGGGAGTGTCAAGCCATCCGGCTACCCGCCCGGCTGCTGCGGAGGCAGAGGCTATCGACCGGCTCTTGCGGCTGGCAGAGGTGGCAGATGTGCCG